>JAUZEI010000237.1 GCA_030839105.1 Actinomycetota bacterium | reverse complement strand
ATCGACCGGATGCTGCGCGCGCTGTCGGAGTTCGAGATCAGCGGTATCAAGACGACGATCCCGGCCCATCTCACGCTGCTCCCGACCGAAGCGTTCCGGAGCGCTACCCATTCGACCAAATGGGTCGAGGACGAAGTCGACCAGACGGAGTTCGCCGCCCACGTCCGCCCCGCGAGCACGCTGACGGTGGCTCCGCCCGACGCCGACGGTGCCGCGTCCGGACCGCTCGTCGAGCAGACCGTGCCGGTCGAGGTCGACGGTCGTCGCTACTCGGTCAAGGTGTGGTTGCCCGACGCGCCTTCCCCGCGCGCGCCGGCGAGAGGAGCGGCGCGGGCTCGGCCGAAGCGCGCCGTCACCGGCGGCAGCGGGGGCGCGGTCGGCAGCGGCACGGTGTCCGCGCCGATGCAGGGCACGATCGTGAAGGTGCTCGTCGAGGTCGGCGCCGAGGTCGCGATCGGCGACGCGCTCGTCGTGCTCGAGGCGATGAAGATGGAGAACCAGATCAACGCCGAGACCGCGGGAACCGTCCAGGAGATCCGCGTCGCAGCCGGCGACGCCGTCGGCACCGGCGACGTCATCGCCGTCATCGCCTAAAAGCTGCAAACAGTTAGCAACGAAAGCGACCGCTGACGGTCCGAAATGTTGCAAACAGTTAGCAACATAAGTGACCGCTGACGGTCCGAAATGTTGCAAACTGTTTGCAACGAAAATGGCGGTGAAGGTCGGGCGGGGCGTGGCAGGCTCGGGTCATGAGCTTGCCGATCTTCGTCGTCGACGCCTTCACGTCGGAGCCGTTCCGGGGGAATCCCGCCGCCGTGGTGCTCGGTCACGGTGACGAGGCGTGGATGCAGAGGGTGGCCGCCGAGATGCGTCATTCGGAGACGGCATTCGTCCGGCCCCGCGCCGACGACGGATTCGACCTGCGCTGGTTCACGCCCGAGGTCGAGGTCGACCTCTGCGGGCACGCCACCCTCGCCGGCGCCCACGTGCTGTTCGAGACCGGGCGGCTGGAAACCGACGCGACCGCCCGGTTCCACACGCGCGGCGGTGAGCTGACCGCTCGGCACGCGGGCGCGCTCGGCATCACGCTCGACTTCCCGGTCGCCGTTCCCGCGCCCGCGCCGCCGAAGCCGGACCTCTTCGACGCGCTCGGGATCTCGAGCCGCGAACCCGAGCTCCTCAGTACGACGGGCGACTTCTACATGTGCGTCGTCGACTCCGCGGCCACCGTGCGGACGCTCGCGCCCGACTTCGCAAAGCTCGCGGCGGTTCCGGACGTGCGGGGGGTGTACGTCACCGCTCCCGGCGACGACGGTTACGACATCGTGTCACGCTGCTTCGCTCCCCGGGTCGGCATCGACGAGGATCCCGTAACCGGATCGATGCACTGTGTCCTCGTCGCGTACTGGGCGCCCCGACTCGGACGCGACGAGCTGCGCGCCTTTCAGGCCTCCGAGCGCGGCGGCGAGATGACCGTTGTCCAGAAGGGAGATCGGGCCCTCTTCACCGGCCGGGCGACGACGGTGCTCGCCGGAGAGCTATGCGCGTGAGCGGTGCCACTCGAGCTGGGCGCGCAGTCCGTCGCGCAACGACACCTCGGGCGCCCAGTCGAGGAGCTCGCGGGCGCGCTTGATCGAACCGCCGTTACGGAAGGCATCGCCGGCCTGTCGCGGTTGCTGGTCGACGCGCACCGGGTTCCCGGCCAGGTCGCCGACGAGGTCGATCAGCTGCGAGAGCGTGACCTCTCCCCCACCCGCGAGATTGCAGTACGACCCGGGCGCAACGTCGCGCTCGGCCGCGAGGAGGTTTCCGCGCACGATGTCGTCGACGTAGGTGAACTCCCGGACCTGCGAGCCGTCGCCGTAGCGCGGGAACGACGTGCCGTGAATCGCCGCCTCGCAGAGCCGGTGGATCGACATGTCGGGCCGTTGACGCGGTCCGAACACCGTGAAGTAGCGCAACGACACCGTGGAGACGTTCCAGTTCTCCGCGTAGAGCCCGCACAGATGCTCGGCCGCGAGCTTCGTGACGCCGTAGGGGCTGTACGGCTTCGGCAGGTCGGCTTCCTCGGTCGGATACCGGGCCTGATTGCCGTACACCGACGACGACGACGCGTACACGACGCGAGCAGACGGACGGGCCGCAACGACGGCTTCGAGCAACCGCTGCGTCGCGACGACGTTGTGGCCCACGTAATCGGCGAAGCCGCCCGCCCACGACAGCCGCACACCCGCCTGCGCCGCTTGATGGAAGACGGCGTCGACCCCGTCGAGGAGCGGCGCGATCGCGCTCGTACGCAGGTCGGCGTTCACGAACTCGAAGTTCGGGTGACTGCGCGCCGACGAGACGTTGCCTTCCTTCTCGGTCGCTTCGTAGTAGGGAGTGAAGCAGTCGACACCGCGGACTATGTCTCCGCGCGCCAAGAGCGCGTCGGTCAGGTGACTCCCGACGAAGCCCGCGGCTCCGGTGACGAGCGCGCGCATCAAGAGGCCGCGTCGGCCAGAGACTCCGCGAGCGCCGGGTGCACCAGGAGCGAGTCGACGATGTCGACCACCTTCAGATGGTTCGTCACCGCGACCGCGATGACGGAGATCAACTCCGCGGCATTGCGGCCCACGATCGCGCCGCCGAGCACAACACCCGTGGCGGGATCGGAAAGGATCTTGACGAATCCCCGCGTGTCGCCGTTGATCAACGCCTTCGGGTTGGCCGAGAACGGCACCTTCGTGACTCGGAGTTTGCGCCCCGCCGCGAACGCCTCGGCCTCGGCCACGCCGACCTCCGCGATCTCGGGATCGGTGAAGATCGCCTGCGCGGCCTTGTCGTAGTCGAGGTGACGGTGGGCCCGGGCGGTCAGTCCCATGACGTGCTCGGCGATCTTGCGGCCCTGCATCGCCGCGACCGACGACAGCGGCAGACGACCCGAGACATCACCGGCGGAGTAGATGTGCGGCAGGTTCGTCTGGCAGTGACGGTTCCCGGGAATGTAACCGTGCTCGTCCACCTCGACGCCGGCCTCCGCGCACCCGAGTCCCTCGCTGTTGGGGATCGAGCCGATGCAGAGGAGCGCGTGCGAACCGTCGACCGCGCGACCGTCGTCGCACGCGATGAACACCTTGTCGGAGTCGCGGCCCAAAGAGATGGCGCGCGCACCCTTCAGCAGCTTCACGCCCCGACGGAGAAACTCGTCCTCGAGCGTCGCTGCGACCTCGGGGTCCTTGTACGGCAGCACCTGCTGGCGGGACACGATCAAGGTGACCTTTGCACCGAGCGCGCTGAACATATGGGTGAACTCGACGCCCGTGACACCCGAACCGATCACGACGAGATGATCGGGAATCTCGGGCGGCGGATACGCCTGGCGCGTTGTGAGGATGCGTTCGCCGTCGATCGCAACCCAATCCGGAACGCGCGGCCGTGAACCGGTCGACACGAGGATCGCGTCGGCCTCGAGATCGATCGTGCCCTCGTCGGTGTCGGCCGCGACGGTGTACGCACCCGTGAGCCGGCCCGTGCCCCGAATGAGGCGTACGCCCTGCGATTCGAGCAGGCTCGTCACGCCTCCGCTCAGCTTCGCCTCCATACCGGAGATGCGTTCGCGCAGCGCGTCGACGTCGAGCCGACCCGACGCTTCGAGCCCCATCGTCTTCGCGAGCGCGAGCTCGGTCAGCTCGTTGCCGGTCGCCACCATCGCCTTGCTCGGGATGCAGTCCCAGAGGTGCGCGGCGCCGCCGACGATGTCGCGTTCGATCATCGTCACGTCGGCGCCGATCGACGCCGCGACGGTGGCCGCGGTATTCCCCGCCGGTCCACCTCCGATGATCACCAACCGCACAGCCATACATCCAGGCTACGCGTCTCGGCCGCCTACCCTGACCGTTCGATGCAGCAACTTCTCGTCGACGAGCTCACGGGCGACCGCGTGATCCTGGCGCCGGCGCGTGCGTTGCGGCCGGACACGTTTCGCGTTCACGCCGATCCGTTACCCAACTCCGTACCCACCTGTCCGTTCTGCCTCGGCAACGAACGGGAGACGCCGCCCGAGGTCGCGCGCCGGGGCGACGGAGACCCGGACACGCCGGGCTGGACGCTGCGGGTGGTGCCGAACAAGTACCCGCTCGTCGGCGACGGCGTTCCCGGGTCGCACGAAGTCGTCATCTTCTCGCCCGCCCACGACGCCGATTTCGGTGCCCTCTCCGGTTTCGAGGCCGCCGACGTGGTGCTTGCGCTGCGCGACCGCACGCACTTCCACCTCGACCGCGGCTGCGTCTACACGCAGGCCTTCATCAACCAGGGCAAGGCCGCAGGGGCGTCGATCGAGCACCCGCACGCGCAGATCGTCGCCCTCGACTTCGTACCCCCGCGAGCCGTTGTGCGGCTCACCCGGTTCTCCACGGCCGCTTTCGCGGACGACCGGAGGTACCGGATCGACGACGAGCAGGGTCCGGTCGCAGTCTGGTGCCCGCCCGCGTCGCCGACACCATTCACCCTGCGCCTCGCGCCCGTCGACGGTGGCAGCCGCTTCGATCTGATCGACGACGATTCGGCACGCGCGGTCGGAGTCGCGCTCCGGGACGCCCTCGCTGCGATTCGCCACACCCTCGGCGCCGTCGCGTACAACGTCGTGATCGAGACCGCGCCGCGCGACCACGACCGCGAGTTTCGTTGGTGGGTCGACATCGTTCCCCGCGTCACAGTCGCCGCGGGATTCGAGATCGGCACGGGGCTAACCGTGAACACCGTCACGCCGGCCGACGCCGCGGAAGCGTTGCGGACCGCGCAGTGAAGGTCCGCGTCGGCATCATGATCGAGGCGTCGCCGGCCGAGACGTGGCGCGTCGTCGAGGCGATCGAGCGTCACGTCGACTGGATGGCCGACGCCGAATCGATCCGGTTCGTCGGCACGCAGACGCGCGGCGAGGGCACGTCGTTCGACTGCGTGACGAGGATCGGACCGATTCGCCTCACCGACCGCATGACCGTCATCGAATGGGATCGGGGCAAGCTCGTCGGCATCGAACACCGGGGCGTCGTCACGGGGCGGGGCCGCTTCACCTTGCGCCGCCGCCGTCACGGGCGCACGTGGTTCCAATGGAACGAACGATTGACCTTCCCGTGGTGGATGGGCGGACCGATCGGCGCGATCGTCGCCAAGCCCGTGTTGCGCCGGATTTGGCGCAATAACCTGCGCCGGCTGAAGTCGATCGTGGAGGGCACATGACGAACCTGGCAATGAGCGTCGCAGGATTGCAGACGTTGGGCGCCGGGATCTCCCTCGAGGTCGCACACGAGGCCGACGAGCTCGGATACTCGACGGTGTGGGTGGCCGAGGCGAACGCGGCTGAAGGCCTGTCGTTGTTGGGCGCGATCAGCCAGGTCGCGCCGCACGTCGGCATCGGGACGGGCGTGCTCGCGCTGCAACTCCGCACTCCGCCGTTGCACGCGATGGCGGCGGCCACTCTGCAACAACTCGTGGGCGATCGCGACGTGTATCTCGGCGTCGGCATCTCGTCGCCCGCCGTCGCCGGGCAGTGGCACGGCGCGAGCTACACCGATCGACCGATCGCGCAGGTACGCGAGTTTCTCACGTTGCTGCGCGAATGCCTCGGCGGCGAGACCGTGACGTTCCAAGGCGACTTCTACGACGTCAAGCGCTTCCGTCTCGGACTGAAGTTGGGCGATCGTCGACCGAAGATCGCGCTGGCGGCGCTCAACAAGCAGATGCTTCGGCTCGGCGGCGAGCTCGCCGACGTCGTCCTGTTGAACTATCTTCCCGCCACGCTGGTGCCCTGGTGCGTCGAGCGGGTGCGCGCCGGCGGCAACGCCGAGATTCATGCCTACGTGCACTGCGCGGTCACCGATCGCGACCGCTACGCCGATCTCGCCCGCAAGGATCTCCTGAACTACGCGGTGGCCCCGGCGTACGCGGTGCAGTTCGAGCGGGCTGGGTTCTACGACGAGGTCAGGCACTTTCAGAATCGCTGGGCGGCCCGCGATCGCGACGGTGCGCTGGCCGCGATCAGCGACGAATGGGTCGACGCCATCCAAATCATGGGCGACGAACAACACGTGCGGGACGCGGTGCAGGCGTACTCCGACCAGGGCGTCGACGTCCCGATCGTGTTCGCACTGCCGTGGGGCGAAGACCGGCGCGCCACGGTCACGGCGACCCTGAAAGCGCTCGCCTGAAGTCGGTAAACGAGCCGGCGTCTACCGACCCGAGAACTTCGCCTTCCCCGGGCCGTTGGCGAGAAACGACTTCACGCCGACGTCGGCGTCGTCGGTGCCGAACACCTCGATGAACGCGTCCCGCTCGAGGTCGAGGCCGGTCGCGAGCGGCCCGTCGAGACCGCCGTCGATGGCGCGTTTGGCGAGACCCATGGCAGCCACGGCGCCCTTGGCCATCTCCGCCGCCCAATGGAGCGCGGCGTGCTCCTCCTCGCCGGGCGCCACCACACGATCGACGAGACCGATGGCCAGCGCTTCGTCGGCGCGCACCTGACGACCCGTCCAGATCATCGCCTTGGCGCGCGCCGGCCCGACGAGGCGCGCCAACCGCTGCGTGCCACCTGCGCCGGGAATGATGCCCAGCAGGATCTCGGGCTGTCCCATGCGGGCGGTCTCCCCTGCGACGCGCAGGTCGCACGCACACGCGAGCTCGAGTCCGCCGCCGAGCGCGTAGCCCCGGACCGCGGCGATCACGGGGCGGGGAATGGCGGCGATCGCGTCGAACGCCTCGCGGAACGCACGCGCGATCTCGGCCGCCTCCTCCTGCCCCGAGAACTCCGAGATGTCGGCGCCGGCCGCGAACGCCTTTTCGCCGCCGGCAACCACCACGGCCTTCACGGATTCGTCGTTCCCGAGTTGGCGGGCGACGTCGCGCAGCCGTTCGAGCAGCGCGCGCGAGAGCGGGTTCATCGCGCCGTTGTTCAAGCGCACCGTGACGACGCCGTCGGGGTTGCGCTCGATGAGGACGAGATCGTCGGCCATGGCCGGACCTTATTACCGACCGGCGCGGGGCTACCCGACTAGGCGGGCGACCGCGGGAACAACACTTCCGCGCCGACCGGCACGAAGCCGGCCGCCGCGACCGCGCGGAGCGAGGCGGCGTTGCCCGGCGCGACCTGTCCCCACAACGCCTCGCCCGGCGGCACGAGTCCGGCCGCGGCGGCGGCCACCTTGCGTCCGAGTCCTCGCCCCTGCGCGTGGGCGGCGACCTCGAAGCCGAACTCCCACCGATCACAGACTCCGCGCCCGACCACGAGTACCGCGGCATCGTCGTCAACGACGAACATGCGTTGCTCGCGGCGATAGCGCGCCGCGCGCTCGATGCGCGGGTGAGCGTTCCCGTCGACCTCGCGCAACCAGCCGGGCGCGCCCGTACCCGTACCGAGGTGACACAACAGCGCGTCGAACGTCGCCGGTCGCGAGTCGAGGCGTTCCGCGAGCCACGTGAGCGACGCGCTCGACATCGGTACCGAGAAGTCGCCGGCCGGCATGTGCAGCGCGACATCGGCGGGCGCGATATCGGCGGCGAGCATGAAATGACCGGTGAACCCGACGATCACATCCGCCAATCCGCCCGGTGACCGGACGACGTCGACCACACCGTCGGCGGGTGGAAACCGCCCGTGCGCGACGTCGTCGAGGAGGGCTCGCAGCGGGTGCGGGCTCACGTCTTCAGGAGCTCGTCCATCGCCGTGTAGGGGTCGCGCGTGCGCTCGACGACCTCATCGACGATTTTCTCGAACCGCGGCCCGGAACAGAGCTGCGACGCGCGCTCGAGGAGCTCGGCCGCCACCAATCCGCGCAACTCCTCGCGCAGGCGCGTGCGACGACGGGCGTCCGCGTCGCCGGTCGCCTCCAGATGGGCGCGGTGGGCGGCGATCGCGTCGAACAATTCGTCGACGCCTTCACCCGTCGTCGCGACCGTTCGGACTATCGGGGGCTGCCACGCGCGCCGGCTCGAGAGCTCGAGCATCCCGACGAGGTCGCTCTGGGTCTCCGCCGCGCCGGACCGGTCGGCCTTGTTCACGACGAACACGTCCGCAATCTCCATCAGCCCGGCTTTCGCGGTCTGCACCG
>JAUZEI010000230.1 GCA_030839105.1 Actinomycetota bacterium | reverse complement strand
TTCGACCGGCCGATCCTGCACGGGCTGTGCACCTACGGCGTGACGGGCCGCGCGTTGCTGCACGAGTTGTGCGGCTCGGACGTCGCCAAGTTCGGGAGCATGGACGCGCGCTTTTCGAAGCCCGTCTACCCGGGAGACACGCTCACCGTGCGGATGTGGGACGAAGGCGCGGGCGCGTCGATCTTCCAGACCGTCAACCAGGACGGTGTGGTCGTCATCGACGGCGGTCGGTTCCAACTCGCGTGAGCCGCACGGCTACTCACGAACAGGTGTGAACAACGCGACGGCGGCGGCGCCGACGAGCGGGCCGTCGCCTCGCAACGCGCCGGGCACGACGCGTGTCCGCCGTGAGAAGTCGAGGCGGCACCGCGCATCGATCTCCGCCTGCGCGGCGGCGAAGAAGTCGTCGCCGTAACCGAGCGCGACCGAGCCGCTCACAACGGCGAGTTGTAGGTCGAGCAGGTTCGCCACCGACGCGATCGCGCGCCCGACGAGACAGCCCGTTCGCACGCGGACATCCATCGGCGCTTCTGCGGGCGGGCGGCCGGTCAGGCGCGCGATCGCCGTGCCCGAAGCTTCGGCCTCGACGCAGCCGCGGGCGCCGCAACCGCAGGCCGCGCCGTCCGGCTCGACCATGATGTGCCCGACATGGCCCGCGTTGCCGTCGGCACCTTCGAGGAGGCGACCGTCGACGACGATGCCGCCGCCCACGCCGGTCGACACCACCATCGCGATGTAGTCGCGCGCTCCGGCCGCCGCGCCGAGCCAGCCCTCGGCCCGGGCGAGGGCCTTGGCGTCGTTGTCGATCGCCACGGGCAGCGCGAAGTGCTCGGCCAGCCGGGCCCGCAACGGGAAGTCGCGCCACGCGGGGATGTTGAGAGGCGAGACGGCTTCGCCCCCGCGCGTCATCGGCCCACCGCAACCCACACCGACCGCGTCCGCTCCGTGCGGACCGGCGTCGAGATCGTCGATCGCCGCGGTCAGGGTTGCGAAGAGCGTCTCGGCGTCGGTCGGATGCGGCGTCGGGAGGACCCGCCGGTCGCGGATGCGTCCGTCGACGTCGACGATGCCCACGTCGAGCTTCGTGCCCCCGATATCGACCGCGACGACGGTGCGGTTCATGGGTTGCGGGTCATGCGGTTCGCTTCACGGCTCGACGCGCAACGCCACCACGCAGATGTCGTCGGGAGAGGGGTGCGGTACGAACGGGTCGTCGACGAGCTTGTCGCACAACGCACCCAGCGGATCGCCCGCGTACCCGCGCACCTTCTCCTCGAGCCACGCGAGTCCGTCGTCGAGCAACCGGTCGCGCCGCTCGATCAGGCCGTCGGTGTAGCACACGATGAGCGCGCCGGGATCGAGGCGCGTCGTCGCGGTCCGGTATTCGCGCACCATCGTCCCCAGGGGCGCGCCGTTCACTTCGTCGAGGAAACGGGTGGTGCCGTCGCGGCCGACGAGCAGGGGCGGCGGGTGCCCGGCGCGCGACCACGACATCAAGCTCGTTGCCGGTTCGTAACGGGCGACGAACGCGGTAACCATCGCGTCGTCGTCCTGGTTGCGGATGAGGCGATGCAGTCGCAACAAGACCGTTGCAGGATCGGAGTCCTCGAACGCGTACGCGCGCAACGCGTTGCGTACGCGGCCCATGAGGCTGGCGGCCTCCACTCCATGACCCGCGACGTCGCCGACGACGACCACGATGCGGCCGTCGGTCGTCTCGAACGCGTCATACCAGTCGCCGCCGACGTCGACGTCGACCTCGGCGGGCCGGTAGGCGGCGGCGACCTGCACACCCCGGATCACCGGCAACCGGTCGGGAACGATCGTCGTCTGCAACAACTCGACGATGCGGTGCTCGGCCTCCAGGCGTTGCTGGTTGGCCTGCCACAGCCGGGCCCGTTCGAGCGCGGACGCGCCGCGCCGTCCGAGGTCGACCGCGAGCTCGACGTCGGCCGACGTGAGCGAATCGGGGCGATCGTCACCGATCGAGAGAACCGCGAGCCGCCGTCCCGCGACCGTAAGCGGCACCAGGACGCACGACCGGAACCCGACCTTCTCGAACTTGGCGCGGAGCTCGTCGTCGGCGCCGAGCGTCGTCGTGGCCGTCGCGGTGAGACCGCTGAAGAGCAGGGGTTCACCGGTCTTGAGGACCTGCTTGATCGAAGCACCGTCCTCGTTCAGACGTTCCATGCACTCTGCCAGAAGTGGTACCAGCGACGGATCGCGGTGCGCGATGTTCGATCGCTCCAGTGATCCGTCGGGCGTGACGCGCACCAGCGTCGACCACGTGCCGATCCTCTTCGCCGCGAGATCGCAGATCGTCTCGAGCACGCGATCGGGATCGTCGAGCACGCTCAGCCGTTCCGACGACTCGACGAGGGTTCGGAGCCGCGCCCTGGTCATCTGTTCGGCTTCGAGCAGCAGCCGGCGCTCGTCGATGTCGACCGACACGCCGGTCGCGCCGACGATCGCACCCGAAGCGTCGTGCACCGGTTCGCCGCGGCCTTCGAGCCAATGCACACTGCCGTCGGGCCAGACGACACGATGGTCGAAGCGCCACGACACGTTCTGCGCCATGCCGTTGTTCACCGTCTCGATCGCCCGATCACGATCCTCGGGATGGAAGAGCGACCGGTACATGTCCATCGAGCCGTCGAAGGTCCCGGGCGCGAGCCCGAACAATGCCTCGAGCTGCTCGTCCCAGTGGACCGCGCCGGTGGTGAGGTCCCAGCTCCAGGTACCCATCTGTCCCGCGCCGAGCGCCAGCTGCAGACGCATCGCGTCCATGACCTGGGGAAGCGCGATCTCGAGCTCCTGCTCGCGCCTTTCGCGGATCCGAGTGAGTGTCATTGCGGCAATACCCGCCGCCCCGACCACGGCGATGCGGACGATGTGGTCGCCGGTGAAGAAGATGTCGTTGACTGCTCCGAGCAGGACCGCCAGCGCGACGGCGTAGAGGCCCACGACGCCGACTTCCATCGTCGACGCGCCGACCGCAGCAATGAGCGGAGCGATCAGGACGCCCGTCAGCAGGATCTCGTGGTGGCGGACCCCGTCGACGACAGCCACCGCGGAGCCCGCGACCAGACCGGCCAGTAACCACACGCGAGACCGACGAGCTCGACGCCCGGGCGAGGCGACCGCCCGCGCGAGGGAGACCATATGTCCGATCGTAGTCAGCCCCGATCCGGCCCCTTGGTGGTTGGCCGCCCCCGGCTGGTGC
>JAUZEI010000659.1 GCA_030839105.1 Actinomycetota bacterium | reverse complement strand
GCCATGGTGCCGTTCAGCGCGTACGCGAGACCGCTCGCGAAATCGATGAGCCGCCGTTGCAGGTCGAGGTAGACGCCCTGCAGGTTCAATATGACGGGCTGGCCGGTCTTCAACCGGTCACCGACCTCCTGCGCGTCGTTGAAACCCTTCGGGTCCATGACATGCACGCGGGTCGCAGGCATCGGGATCGGTTTGACCGCCGACGCGCGCGGCGCGGCGGCCGGAGGTGGGACGGCTTCCTCTCGATCCCGCTCCCGCCGGCTGCGGATCACCGTGAGCGGACTGGGCTCCGCCGCGGGTGGCGCAGTCGCCGTCGCGGCCGCCGATACACGAGCGGGTTGGCGGGCAGGCGCGCTGATCGGCTCGCCGTACTCGTCCGCGTAGTACTCGTCATCCTCGCCGTAGTACTCGTCGTCGTCGACGAGGCCCAGCCAGACCATCGTCTTGTGAAAGACCGACATGCGGCGTCCCTTCTCGTCGGTGCGTGTGAGCCGTACTGGCGTCGAACCCCGTGCTGTGAACCCGTTCCGTGCCGGTGCGACGCTTCGACCGCGGTTTTGCCATTGCGATCTCGCGCCGGGGATCGACCACGCTTCGAAGCGCAAGGCTATCGTCGCGCGTTCGCGACTCCAGGCCGCGGACCGAAGATCGCGCTGCCCACCCGCACCATGGTGGCGCCCTCCGCGATCGCGACCTCATAGTCGCCGCTCATCCCCATCGAACACACGCGAAGCCCCAGGTCGTCGGTCATTTGGCGGACCCGGGCGAACACGGGCCGCGGGTCGCCCGCGAGGGGCGGCACAGTCATCAATCCGTCGACGCGGCACCCGTGCGCGCGGCAAGCGTCGACGAGGGCCGGCGCCTCGGCGGGCGGACAGCCGCCCTTCTGCGCCTCTCCCGTCACGTTGACCTGGACCAGTACCTCGGCGCCCGGAGCACGGCGGCCGACCTCGGCCGCCAACTCCTCGCGGTCGATCGACTGCCACAGCGCGACGTACGGCGCGGCCGCGCGCACCTTGTTGCGTTGGAGCCGACCGATGAAGTGCCAGCGCGGCGCTCGGTCGGGATCGCCGGTCGACCCGATCGCCTCTGCCTTGGCGACGAGCTCGGCCGTTCGGTTCTCGCCGAGGTCGACCGCGCCCGCCGCCCGCGCGGCACGGATGCGTTGCACGTCGACTTCCTTCGTGACGACGACGAGGCTCACCGCCGCCGGATCGCGCCCGGAGGTTCGGGCGGCGGTGGCGATGCGCTCCTGCACCTCGGCCAGGCGTTCGCCGATGAGCGCCTCGTCGTTCTCGCGGTCGTGCCGCTCGTCGTGCTCGTCGTTCACGGGAGCGCGGCGATCGTCGCCTGGCGACCGGTCTCACCGTCGCGGCGATAGGAGAAGTAGGCGCCGTCGTCCGCGGTGCAGATGCCGCAGTCGGCAAAGGGCACGACGCCGACGCGCTCGAGCACGACACCGATCGCGGCGGCGATGTCGAGCGCGGGACGGCCGGCGCGGGTGCGGCCTTCGACGATCGTGCCGAACTGTGCGACGAGGTCGGCGAGCGCGTCGGCGCCGAACTCGTAGCGCGGCGCGCGGATGCACGGACCGAGGAAGGCCCGTACGTCGCCGGTGCCGATGTCGCGCAGTTGCGCCACGGCGGCTTCGATGACCCCGTTGGCGAGCCCGCGATGACCGGCGTGGACAACGCCGACCGCGTCGTCGCACGCGATGACGAGGGGCGCGCAGTCGGCCGTCACGATCGCAAGCGTGAGCCCGCGGGCCGCGGTGACGACGGCGTCGGCCATCGGCCCGGGTTCTCCGCTGGGTGTCGGCGCCCCATCGGCGACGTACACCTCGTTGCCGTGGACCTGGCGCAGCCACACCCAGCCCCGCGTGTCGGCGCCGCTCGTGGAAGCGCCCAGAGCGGCTCGATTACGGGCGACCGCGACCGGGTCGTCCCCGACGTGATCCCCCACGTTGCCGTGCGCCCAGCCGGAACACCACACGCGCGCCGGCCCCACCCGGGCCTCGACGAACGGCGGGGCCGAGAGGCCCCCGAACCTCACCGCAGGAATTCGGGAACGTCGAAGTCGTCGTCGCCGAGGTCGAGTGCATCCTCACCGGCGAGCGAGTCCTCGTCGTTCAGCTCGAGCGAGTACGCCGACTTGCGCGCGCCGCTCGCCTCGCCTTCGTAGCGGTCGAATCCCGCCGCGATAACCGTGAGCCGCACCTCGTCGCCGAGCGCGTCGTCGATGACCGCGCCAAAGATGATGTTCGCGTCGGGATGCGCGGCCTGGCCGATGATCTCGGCCGCCTCGTTGAGCTCGAACAGCCCGAGATCGGAAGGCCCGCTGACGTTGAGCAGAATGCCGCGGGCACCTTCGATGCTCGCCTCGAGGAGCGGGCTCGAGATCGCGGCGCGCGCCGCCGTGACCGCGCGACCGTCGCCCGACGCGTAGCCGACGCCCATGAGCGCGGAACCCGCGTTCGTCAGGATCATCTTCACGTCGGCGAAGTCGGTGTTGATCAGACCGGGTGTGGTGATGAGGTCGGTGATTCCCTGCACGCCCTGCAACAGCACTTCGTCGGCCATCTTGAACGCGTTCAACATCGACGTGCGTTCGTCGCTCACCTGGAGGAGACGCTCGTTCGGGATGATGATGATCGTGTCGACTTTTTCCTTCAGCTTCGAGATGCCCGACTCGGCTTGCACCGAACGCCGGCGGCCCTCGAAACCGAACGGGCGCGTCACCACACCGACCGTGAGCGCACCGATCTGCTTCGCGATCTCCGCGACCACCGGCGCACCACCGGTGCCCGTACCGCCGCCCTTGCCCGCGGTGATAAACACCATGTCGGCGCCCTTCAGCACCTCTTCGATCTCCGCCCGGTGCTCTTCGGCTGCCTGGCGGCCGATCTCGGGATCCGAGCCCGCGCCGAGACCGCGGGTGAGCGTGCGACCGATGTCGAGCTTCACGTCGGCGTCCGAGAGGAGGAGCGACTGCGCGTCGGTGTTGACCGCTATGAACTCGACGCCCATGAGGCCGGCGTCGATCATGCGGTTGACGGCGTTGCAGCCACCTCCGCCGACGCCGACGACTTTGATTACCGCGAGATAGTGCTGGGGAGCGCCGAGCATCGGCTGCCTTTCTGGTCCCGAGGGGCGGCGCGCGATCCGGCGCAACCCTCGATCTCAACTACAGGTTGACAATTATGTCAACCTGTGCTTCGTGTCGAGACTGTACCGGAGCGCGTGTACCGAAGCAACGACTCGGCGTGGCCGCCGGCCATCGCTCCGTCACCGCGTCAGCGCGAGACAGGAGCCTGCGGCGCGCTCACGTCGATGTAGGTGAACGGCTGACCCGCGAGGTGATCGAGCACGCCGAGCGCGGCAAGTCCCTTGGCGCGGAGATGGTCGAGCGTGCCGAGCCGCACCTGTCCCCCGCTGCGCAGATCGAGCGAAAACGACTCGCCGATGTCGATAGCACCCACCATCTCGCGCAGGCGGGCGGGAAGTTGCGGTATCAGGTTCGCCGCTTCCGGCGGCGAGAGCAGCGCGCCGACGGCCGGCACGACGCGCAAGCCCCGGATCTCGACGGCGACCCGCGGTGTGATCCGCGCCAGTGCAACCGCCCGCCCGTTCGAGGCGATGAGCACGACCCGACCATCGGGCCGGCGCACGTAGGCCGTCGGCACGTAATCGGTGATCGCGATTCTGAGCGTGCCGGGAAAATCGCGATGGACGACTGCGCGCTCCACCCACGGCAAGCGCTCGATGCGCCGCGCGATCGCGCCGGTGTCGACGAACAACAGCGGATCGCCGAGATGCACTCGCGCCGCGGC
>JAUZEI010000195.1 GCA_030839105.1 Actinomycetota bacterium | reverse complement strand
TCGTGCGCGCCGTCAACTGCTGAGCGCGCGGCGCGAAGCTCGGCGTTCAATCGGCGGGGGAGCGGAAAGGCGTTCACCTAAGGTGAGCGCGGAGCCGCGACCTCATGCGCTCGCAGTCCCGGGCGTTTAGCTCAGTCGGTAGAGCACCTGCCTTACAAGCCGGGGGTCGGCGGTTCGAGCCCGCCAGCGCCCACCACGAATGAGCAGGTCAGAGGCCTGTGGTCCTGGCCGGGCATCCGATGCGGTCATCCCAAGAAGCATCCCAAAAAGTGCTGGATCTTGGGGGCGGAAGATGGCCGGAACGAACTGTTGACGAGCGTACGTTCGGATTCGATACCGAGACGGTGCTCCGCAGCACAAGGCACCCAGGGGGCTGCGGAAGTTGGGGCCCGGGCGTTACGAGTTCCGGGTGATGCGCAAGGGCATGGCCTACTCGCACGTGCCCGACGAGCGCTTCCGGACGCTGGCAGAGCTAAGGACGCCCGCTCGCGTTGGCTGACCGACGTCATCGACGGTCGGTTCGCCGCGGCGAACGGCACGATGCACGCGCTGATGGAGCGATGGCTCGAGTTCAAGCGGCGGGATCTGTCACCAACCACCTTCGAGCTGTACCGCGGCATCGTCGAGAACCACATCATCCCGGGCTTGGGTCGCAAGTCGGTCAACAAGCTCCCTGCGAGCCGGTCGCGCACATCGTCGTCGCCGCGGTAGGAATCGTCATCGTCGCGGTGTGGTGGCTGAACGCTTCACACACCGCGCAGACCTACGACCGCTGCGTCCGTGGTGGTGGTGGCCCCGACGTATGCGTCGGCAAGTAGGGCTAGCAAAACGCACTACGCCAGGCTCGACCGCGTAGCTTTCGACGGATGGTTGGGCCCGGTCGATAGGTCGGCTTCGTCGTCGAGGCGTCGCGCCTATTCAGCGATGGAACGGCGCGGTGCAGTGGTTCGGCGTCCCGGCCATCAACCTCGCCGTGTTGGTCATTCTGGGCAGGCGTGCCGGGTGGCTCGTCTCGACCGTCGTGGTGCTGGCCGTGTTGACGTTGCTGTTTCGGCTGGGCAGGGGTTCGCCGCTTCCTGCTGCCGATTCCAGCGTCGAAGGTTCTCCTCGAATACCAGCAACGCGGCCCCGAACTCACGGCAGAACGCGTCGTAGCTCGTGCCATCGACGAGGAGACGATCTAGGCATCGGCGTACATCAGTCACACCATGTACTACGACCGCGCCAACCCGACGGTTCTCGCGCTCGGATCGCTCGCCTTGGGAGGGCTGGCCTCGACGCGCAGTTCGGTGGAGCACTCCGAGATCCCGTACACACGGCCGGATATCAAGACCGGCGCGGCGACCACCGATCGGCAGTCATAGCGCGGTTCTCTGTGTGAACTAGTGGAGGAGCGCCGCCTCCCTCTTGGCGAGGCGGTTGACAGCTGAGGTGTCTCCCCGTGAGAGTGCAGGTCGATGCGGGTCGAGTACCGGTCGCTCATGAGCGACAATGCGAGATGGGACGACTTCGAGTTCAGACCTTCGGACATCGTGATCAGCACACCGTCAAAGTGCGGCACGACATGGACGCAGATGTTGTGCGCGATGTTGATCTTCGATGGCCCTGCGCTCCCGGCACCGCTGAGTGAACTGTCGCCATGGTTGGATCAGACCATCCGACCGCTTGACGACGTATGCGCCACCTACGCCGCGCAACAACACCGTCGATTCATCAAGACCCACACCCCGCTTGACGGTCTTCCGGCGCGGCAGGACGTCATCTACGTCCTCGTGGGCCGAGACCCGCGCGACGCGATGGTTTCGATGGAACATCACCTCGACAACATGGATCAGGAGCGCGTCCTCGCGTTGCGACAGGAAGCCGTCGGGAACGACGACCTCGAGACACTCCCGCCACGACCACCCGCCAGCGACGACCCCAGCGA
The DNA here is from genome assembly GCA_030839105.1 of Actinomycetota bacterium. Classification (GTDB taxonomy): domain Bacteria; phylum Actinomycetota; class Acidimicrobiia; order IMCC26256; family PALSA-610; genus PALSA-610. The sequence continues at coordinate 1,495 of JAUZEI010000195.1, read as the reverse complement.
ACGGTTCCGCACGTTCATGCGCGCCAAACCGGGCACCGGTTTCTACAGCCTGACCGGCGTGTTGCACCATCTCGACACCGGCTGGCAACTCCGCCACCGCGGAAACGTCGTCATGTGCCACTACGCGGACTACAGCGCCGATCTCCCCGGCGAGATCATGCGCCTCGCCGACGCCTTGCACATCGACACGACACGGCAACGTGCCGAGGAGCTCGCGGCCGAAGCGACTCTGGAGCGGATGCGTGACCGAGCCAAGGACGTCCTGCCGAACGCCGGGAGGATCTGGAAGGACGACCGGGCCTTCTTTCGTGCCGGCGGCTTCGGCGAGTGGCGGACACGCGTTGGTGACGAAGAGCTCGCCGAATACGACCGGACCGTGAACGAAGTCGTGTCGCCCGAACTCGCGACCTGGGCCCACCGAGGGCGGCTCGCATCAGGTGTTGATCCCGACGATGAGTGAAGGACGCGACCATCGGACGTAACAGTCCGATTACCACAGCAGGACCGACGACGCTCAACACGCCCCCCGAACGCCCTGTGCGGCACGTTGTCGGGCAAACCACCGAGGTCTCTCGCAATCCCGACCCACCGAGATTGCCGGACCCCGCGCTGGCGCGACGAGTGCCGATCGGCAGTTATGGCGCCGTCACGCAGCCGACTGCAGGAACCCGATCGCGATGTCTGCGACGCCGTTGGGGCTCTCCCACATCACCATGTGCCCGCTGTCGGGCAGTTCTGCGCCGCTGGCCGACACGAACGAGCCGACGACGCGTTCGAGGTCTTCGGACGCGAAGAGCTCGCTGTGCTGGCTACGCACGACAAGTACGGGGCAGCGCACGCGTCCGCACATCTGTCGCATTCCGTCGAGCGGTTGATTGCGGCCGGGTGCGATGAAGACGGCAGGATCGGGTCCCCACTGCCAGTGGAAGCGTCCGTTGCGTGCGACGAGACCGCGGCTGTGCAGGGTCAATGCGTCGGGCTGTGCGCGGGGAAACGAGCGTTGTGCCAGCTCGATGAACTCCTCGCGGCTCGCAAAGCCGTCCGGCGGTGCGAGTTCGGCTGCTGCCGCCCAGAAGGCTGGCGATTCCGCAGAGAGGCCAACCCCAAGGGGGTTGTCGAAGATGACAAGCCGCTTGATCGCGTCCGGTCGCATGGCGGCGAGATGGCACGCGTGTTCCGCGCCCCAGGAGTGGGCCACGACATCGACGGTCCTGAGTTCCAACTCGTTCCAGAGTCGTTCGAGATCTTGTTCGCAGGACTGCCACGTGTAGTCGTCTGCGTGGTCGGTCTGCCCATGACCGCGTTGATCCAAGACGATTACGCGCCGTCCGGTGCTACCTATTCGTTCTGCGATTCGGTCGTAGGGGTCGGCGTACATGAGTACGCCATGAAGGAACACGACGGGCTCCGCGCTCGCGTCGCCCCATTCGCGATACCGAAACCGCAGCCCGTCGAGCGTCACGAACTCATCGCGCACAGCACATATTGCCCGATC
>JAUZEI010000142.1 GCA_030839105.1 Actinomycetota bacterium | reverse complement strand
CGCCGCCGACGGTCCCACCCAGAGTCCTCGTCATTCCGGCGGTCGCGCCCGGGGGAGCGGCGCCGGCCACTCTTCCGAGCCCACCACCAACGGCCGCGACCCCGACGACGAACAAGGCGCACACGACGACGACGGTCAAGCCGTTCGATCCGACACAAACCATCGACCTGAGCGGTACGCCCGGCGTCACGCCGGCACAACAACACGCCGCGGAAGCGCTGGTGCGCAACACACTGCGCGACCTACCCCGATTCGCGCGTCAGTCGGCGGCATACGCCGCGGGCTACCGCACCATTGGCGACGGCTCGACCGGCGACGAGCACTGGGTGAACTGGACGTACGCGAATGACAGCGGCATCCTCGACTCGCTGCATCCCGAATCTCTCGTTTACAGCACTCGCACGCCTGGTCACCCGGTGCTCGAAGCCGCGATGTACATGCTGCCGCCCGGGAGCAGGTTCACGGACATTCCCGCGTTGTTCCAGAGTCCGCTTACTCAGTTCCACGTGCACAACAACATCTGCTTCGCCCAGACGAGCGATCCCTTGCAGAAGGTGTTCGCAGGTTCTACCGACGGCAGCGGTAACTGTCCGTCGGGCACGACGCTTGCGGGCAACGTGCCGATGTTGCACGCGTGGATCATGAAGAATCCCTGCGGTCCGTTCGCAGCACTGTCCGGCATCGCCGCCGGACAAGTGCCGGCGGGAGAGTCGCCGCACTGCGACACCGCACATGCGGGCGTCCTCTGACACGGTTCGGGGGACGACCTCAGCCGACCCCCGAACACGACGTTGGGTGTTGCACTTCTCGGTCCCGGCAGGTGGAATCGGCTCAGGCGACCTTGCGGCTGATGGTTTCGGTCGCGCCGGGCAGGTAGGCCTTTCCGGCCTTGTTGTCGACCGCCTTGCCGAAGTCCGCATTGGAGTTGAGAGCCTCGATACTCGCCTGGAGCTCTTGGATCGTCTCGGCCATGCTGACCCACATGACGGCGCCGTAGTCGCCGGTGACACTGACCGCGAACGATGTCGGGCGGCCGGTGATCTTCTTGACCATTTGGGCAAGCTCCACACCGAGGTCGATTCCCGCCACCATGGAACCCGGGGCCAGGGTGGCTCGGGTCGTCGAGGCGTAACGGGCGTCGATGGCAGCCGCGTCGGGGTCGGCGTGCACCAACTGCATCAGCGTCTGGTCGGCGGTGTCGGTCGACAGCAGGGCGGTCGCCTGGCCGACCAGGTCGATGTAGCCGGGGTCGGCTGCAAGCTTCGCCTCGGTGTCCTCGATGATGGCGAGGTCCGACACGACGGATGTCCACGCCATCGTCCCCATGGCCGGTGACATCGCCGATGTCCACAAAGACGTGCGAACCTCACTGATCTGGTTGATCTTCTCGGTCATGTTCAATGCCCATTCCATGACCTTGACGGGGCTGGCGACGCCCGAGCGCGCCGAGGTGGAGTACAGGTACATGCGGTCCTCCGATCGCAATGGACGCATGTGCGTCCTTGGATGGAGCAAGGTGCTCGATCGGCACGACCTTCGCACCGCGCGGTTTCATATGGCTGTCTCGAAGACATCAGCAGAGCCGTCTTGCCGCCGCTACGTGAACGCGGTCTTCGCCGACCGGATTCGAGTGACCACTGCCTGCTCGTCTGCTCGGGCGCTACCCCTGCAACAGCAGCCAGCCGATGATGTCCGTCGTGACTTGGTCCTGGTTCGTCTCGTTGAGGAGTGCGTGGCGGGCGTCCTTGTAGATCGCGACGTCGACGTCAACGCCATCGATCTCGAGTAGGTGAGCGGGTTGTCGTCGCCGCACATCGGATCGGCGATGTAACGGTCGACTCCTCTGCGTCGCGGCCGCCAGTCGAAGGATGTCCGCGCCGGTTCGAATCGCGTGTTGTTGACCGCGAAAAGCTTGTCGAAGATTGGGTGACGACGGCCCGACCGAAGTCGAACAGGAACGGAACACGTCACCGGCCGAGCAGATGCGCACGAAGCTTTGGTGGAGACTCGACTTCGGCGCCCGTGTGGCAACGGATGGCCCTGGGTAGATGGCGCGCCGATGTGACGGATGCCGACGCAGCGACGGGAGGCCCCCGAGATGGCGAATACCACGGTGAGCAAGAAGAAGAAAAAGGTCATGAAGAAGATGAAGAAAGCGGTCGGTCGGCTGCGCAAGGACGTCGAGAAGCTCGCGAACCGCGTGGGCGACTCACGCCACTGACTCAGGCGAGCGCCGTGATGGCGTCGGGGCGGCTCCTGCACCGGGTCGTCGGGTAGCGGTGTCTGTGAGGACCTGGCCGTAGTCGGCCCGGGGCATGGACGAAGGGGCCGAAGACGAGAGCGTTCTCGTCGCCGCGAAGTGAAGGCGAACTTTCGGCTTGGCCGCGCTCTCAATCCTTATTGAGTTCTTGAACGTTCACGCGCTGGCTCTGCGACTCCTCTTAGCGCGCCCTTACGGTCTGATCGCAGACTGACAGCAACTCAATCGGCAAGGCAAGGAATGAACCCCATGAATCTCAGGAGCAAACTATTCGGCAAGCCGAAGCTGACCGCGTCCGTGGCGGCCGCCGCCGTTGCGCTTTCGCTCGGTGGCTATGCGATCGCCGACGCGACTTCGACCAGCGGCGCGACCGCGACCGCGACCAACTCGGCACAGGTCATCCCGTTCCAGCCCGGACAACAGGGTGCGTCGAAGACCGTCGGGCAGGTCCCGGCGAGCTTCAGTGCCGGAACCGGCACCATCGTGACCGGCACGGCCGCAGACAAGGCCAAAGCCGCAGCGCTGGCCGCCTACCCGGGAGGCACCGTCAACCGGGTCGTGCTACTGAGTGACGGCGAATACAACGTGCACGTGATCGGCGTCAACTGGCCGCACCACATCTTCGTCGACGCAAGCTTCAAGGTCGTCGGCGCCCTCTAGCCGGTCGCGAGTCGCTACCCGCGAACCGGAGCCTCACCCGGTCGGGCTGAAGTGGTGCACGGCCGCGACCGACTCGTCGGCAGGCTCGGGCGCGGTCACGGCGTCGGTCTCGGTCGATTGAGGCGCGGCCTGCCGGCGCTCGTGCTCGACGCTGCGACAGATCAGGTACGCGGCCGCCGCCGCCGAGCCAAGCACGGCGGCCGCCACCAGCGCGCCCGGGACGCGCGTGTGCAGCGCGGCGTCGAGACTGAATCTGCCGGGGCCTACCGCGCCGATCGCCGCGGCCGAGGCGAGGTCGACGAGCGACAGCTCGGGCCCACCGGTCATGGCGAACGCACCCTTCCCGCGGTGAGCGGTACCGGCGGCGACAGCCATGGTCGATGCGGCGGCAACCGGACCGAGCGCGCCGCCGAGTCCCGCCGCGATCAGGACGCCACTGCCCAGCTCCGTCGCGCCCGCGACAGCCGCCATCTCGCGCCCGGGTGTGAGGCCCATCTGTTCGAATGCCTGACCCGTACCTTCGAGACCGTGACCACCCAGCGCGCCGAACAGCTTCTGCGCGCCGTGGCCGGCCATGTACGCGCCAACGACAACTCGCGCTCCGAGGAGGGTCAGGTCACGCAACACGCTGGTCTCCTTTCATAGCTGCAGCGCCCACCGCCTGCCTCCGGGACGCGTGCACGACAACTCGCTCCGGGCCTCGTCGTCGAGCATGCAGGCGCGGCCGAGCCCGACGAATCCCGTGATCGCGTGATCTCGCGGCGACCGGACGGCGCGGCTCGAAATCCACGCGATCGAGGCGTGGCCGAGAGCCCTCCGGGTGCGATGCTCGAGTCGTGTTCGACCACGAGCTGGCAAACCTGGTGCAGTTCCGATCGACCGGCGCGCCCGTTCTGTCCGTCTACTTCGACGTCCCCGCCGATCCCGGCGAGTTGAAGGGCGTTCACGCGCGCGTGCACTCGCTGCTGAAGCCAATTCACGATGTCGTCACCTCCGACGCGCTGACCCACGCTGCGCGCGAGTCGTTGCGGGCCGACATCTCCCGGCTCGAGGGTCTCGGCGAGCGGGGTTCGGAATTGCTGGGGCGCGGCGTTGCCGCGTTCGCCTGCAGCAGCGAAGGACTGTACGAAGAGGTCGTCCTCGCCCGCGAGTTCCCCGAGCGCGCGGTCGTTGACGAGACCCCCTATCTGCGACCCCTGCTCTCGACCGTCGCTCAGGCGCGTCGCTATCTCGTGGTGGTCGTCGAGCGCGGCCGTTCCTGGTTCTTCGATCTTCTCGGGCGCGAGGTCGACGAAGCGACCCACATCATCGCGCCCTCGACGCAACGACCGGGACGGCCCTCCCAACACGACGCCGACCCTCAACACGTCGAGAACCGTGCCGAGACGCTCTCGCGCAAGCACTACCACGCAACCGGCGAGGCGGCTGCGACGCTCCTGCAGAAAACGGGCGCCGAGCGCATGATCGTCGGCGGCCACCATGAAACCGTTTCCGAGTTCGTCGCCATGGCGCCAAAAGCCCTTCGGTCACGGGTCGTCGGGACCTTCGTGATCGACCCGAACACGATGACACCGGCGAAGGTGCGCGAGTGTGCGCAGCCGGTCATCGACGACTACGAGCGCACCGAGCGGACGCAACTGGTCGCCACCGCGTACGAGCGGGTGAACGCGCGCGGCAACGCCGCAATCGGCATCGGGTGGTGTCTGCTCGCGACGAACGAGAGCGCGGTCGACACGCTGCTGATCCACGACGACTCGGAAGTCCCCGGGCGGGTGTGTGACAACTGCGGCTGGCTCGGTCTGGCGGGCGACGAATGCCCGGTGGACGGACGGCCCACGCGCCCGACACCCGACGTGATCGACGAGACCGCCGAAGCCGTGCTCGTCGCCGGCGGTCGGGTCGAGCAGGTGTACGACGACAGTCCATTGGCGAACGATGTCGTCGCGGCCCTGCTTCGCTTTCCGGTCGTGCAGCCGACCTGAAAGCGTCCGGCGTCCAGCCGCGGTTAGGCGACGGTTACGGCGCGCCGGCCAAGGA
>JAUZEI010000656.1 GCA_030839105.1 Actinomycetota bacterium | reverse complement strand
CGCTGCAGCGTCACGTACTCGTCGGCGTCGCCGAGCTCGCAGGCGATGTCCTCTCGCGCCTTCGCGAGGCGTTCGCTCGTCCGCTCCAGGCGCGTTTCGAGGGCGACGATGTCGCGGTCGGCCTGGTACTGCGCGAACGAGAGGTTGAGCAGGTGGTGGGCCTCGTCGGGCGGGTACCGGCGCACGAGGTTGGCGGCCATGTTGTAGGTCGGCCGGAACGAGGAGGTCAGCGCGAACTCCCGGCTCATGGCCAGGCCCGCCACCTGGTCGAAGCTGACGAACGGCGACCACAGCACCAGGGCGTGGCCGACCGGGTCGAGGCCGCGGCGGCCGGCCCGGCCGGTGAGCTGCGTGTACTCGGCCGGCGTCAGGAACTCGTGGCGCTCGCCGGTGAACTTGGTGAGCGTCTCGATCACCACCGACCGGGCCGGCATGTTGATGCCGAGGGCCAGGGTCTCGGTCGCGAACACGACCTTGAGCAGGCCCGCCGAGAACCCCTCCTCGACCGCCTCCTTCATGGGCGGCACGAGACCGGCGTGATGCGCGGCGATGCCGGCCTCCATCCCCGCCAGCCACATGTCGTAGCCCAGGACGTCGAGGTCGTCGTCGGAGAGCGCTTCGACGTGGCGCTCCGCGATCGCGCGCAGTGCTCGCCGCTCGTCGGCATCGGTGAGGCGGATCCCCGACGCGAGGCACTGCTCGACCGCCTGGTCGCAACCCGTGCGCGAGAACACGAAGTCGATGGCCGGGAGCATCCGCTCCTCGGCCAGGCGCTCGACCACCTCGGTGCGCCACGGTTTGTAGAGGCGGCGTCGGCGCTGGCTCCGATCGGGCACGTTCCGGCCGTCGAGGCGGGTGGCGACCGGGTTGGGCCGCAGATCGCCGTCGTCCTCGACGAACGTCGGGAGCAGATGCAATACCGGCGCGCTGCGGTCGCCGACCATGTACAGGTGCACGAGGTCGACGGGACGCCGCTCCTCGATCACGGTCTCCGTTGCACCGCGCACGGTCTGCATCCACGCCGCTACCTCCTCCGCGTTCGACACGGTCGCGGAGAGCGCGACGATGTCGATCTCGGGCGGGAGGTGGATGATCACCTCTTCCCACACTGCGCCTCGGGACGGGTCCTGCAGATAGTGCACCTCGTCGAGCACGACGTACCGGAGCCCGTCGAGCGTCGGCGAGCCCGCGTAGATCATGTTGCGGAGCACCTCGGTGGTCATCACCACGATCGGGGCGTCACCGTTGATCGCGTTGTCGCCGGTGAGCAGGCCGACGCGGTCTGCGCCGTAGGCTCGGACGAAGTCGCCGTACTTCTGGTTCGAAAGCGCCTTCAGAGGCGTTGTGTAGAAGGCCTTCGCGCCCTGCGCGAGCGCGCACGCGATCGCATACTCGGCAACGAGCGTCTTGCCCGACCCGGTGGGCGCCGCGACGAGCACCGACCGGCCCTTGTCGAGCGCGTCGAGCGCGCGTTCCTGGAACGGATCGAGGGGAAACGGCCGCTCCGCCGTGAACGCCGCCCGAATCTCGGCGGGGGTCACCGGGCCTTCGTGGTTGTCGTCCGAGCCCCCGTCGTGGGTGTCGATGTGGCCGTCGTACCCGGCTTGACCGTCGTCGACGAACCCGTCCCGGTGGCCGGGGTGGTCGTCGGCACCGAAACCGGGTTGATGACCGGCGGCGTGTTCGAGACCTTGGGCTGTTTCGGCCAGTGCCGGATCGCGCCTCCCGGCCAGAAGACTCCGGCCAGGACCCCGAGCACGATCGCGCCCGCGGACCCGACCGCGACCGCCCCGCGCGTGCCCAGCCGCCTCGGACGCCGGCGACCCCGCAGCAGATACGACACCGCGCCGACGAGGACCACGCCCGTCAGAATGACCAGGACCGTCATCCGGGGCTGACGGTTGAACAGGCCACCGCCGCCGGGGATGCCCGGCGTACCCGGGCGGATGAGCCAGACGACCAATGCCGTCCCGGCGACGATCCCGACCGCGATCGCGATCGCCGTGTAGAGCTCCGAACGCGGACGGGCCGGAACGAACTGGGGGCGGGTGCGAGAGGGACTCATGGCTGCGTCACCGTTTCATCACCCGCCCGATCACAATCGCGATCTCGTAGAAGAGGTACATGGGGACAGCCATGAAGAATAGGGAGAACGGATCGGAGCTCGGGGTGATGAAGGCGGCGAAGGTGACGATCCCCACGATCATCCAGCGCCGGATGTTGCGGAGCTGCCGGGTGGTCACGGCCCGCACCAACAACAAGAAGATCAACAACACCGGCAACTCGAATGCCACCCCGAAGGCGGCGATCATGAGGGTGACCAGCGTGAGGTACTTGTCGGCGGTGATGAAGGGCTGGATACCGGAGCCGCCGGCGCCGAGCAGGAATTCGAGCGCCTTTTCGACCGTGAACCACGCCACCGTGCCACCCAGCGCGAACAGGACCACGATTGCGATCAGGAAGCTGACGCCGTAGCGACGCTCGTTCCTGCGCAATCCCGGGGTCACGAAACGCCAGATCTGCCAGAAGATGAACGGGACCGAGAGCGCGAGCCCGCCGTACGTCGACACCTTGATGCGCACGAGCAGCGGTTCGAGCGGACCGGTCGCGATCAACTTGCAGCCCTGGGTCGCGCTCTCCGCGCCGCAGGCCTTCTTTCCGCGGGTGACCTGCTCGTACGGGCCGGAGAGGAAATGCAGCAGGTGGCTGTAGAAGGCGAACACCAAGATGGTGAACACCACGAACACCGCCGCGCTGACGATGACGCGGTGACGCAACTCGGTGAGATGCTCGACGAGTGTCATCCGCCCTTCGTCGGTCTGGGCTTCGGTCATCGTTCAGCTCCCGCGATGCTTGTCAGCTGAACGATCGCGGTCCGGCGAAGCCGTCGTCGGTGACGTCTTCGTCCCCGTGGTCGCCGATGTTGCCGCTCCCATTCCCGTTCGCCATGTCGTTCGGATGCGTCATGTCGCCGGCGTACGAACCCGGCGCGGGATACGCCGGCGGGAGGGCCGCCGGCGACGAGTGATCGGTCTCCTCGATCGACGCGAGATGCTGCTGCTCGCTCGCGTCGGCCTGCTGCACGCTCGCATCATGGGGCGAGAAATCGGGATGCAGCACCTGTTCGAGCTCACCCCGCACGCTGTCCTGCATCCGCCGCAGCTCGCGTATTGCCGAACCGACCTGGCGGGCGATCTCGGGGAGGCGTTGCGGTCCGAAGACGATCAACGCGACCACGAGAATGAGGATGATCTTTTCGGGTCCGAGGCTCATGGGCGAAGACGTGCCGTCGACGAGATCTTACCGCTGCCCGCCGCGACCGCTGCGCGGTGGTTCGTCGCGGCGGGGCCCCCTGGATGGGCTGCGTCAGTCGCCCGAGAGCCGTCGCCGCGTATTCGCAGTCTCGTCCCGGAGTCGTGCCAGGGCTGTGTCGAGTGCGACGCGGTGTTCGCGACCGAAACGGTCGACCACTACAACCGTCGGCGCCAACTCCTTGCGCATCCGGTGCGCGAGCAGCGCGAGCACGATCAGACCCGCGACCGCGATCGCGAGCGGCATGAGCCACAGCATGGGGTGACCCTACCGGTTGAGTGAGCGGCGCACCTGGGTCGCAAGTTGTTCGAACCAGGTGTTCCCGGCCAACAGCAGGTGGAAGTCGAGCAGGTCGTCCGGAGTGAGCGGGGGTCCGATCCGGGACTCGCCCAGCTCGGCCGGCAGCCGCCACACCTGCATGCGCACGCCGCTCGAGACGAGCAGGTCCACGATGCGCCGGCTCGCCTCCTTGGCGACGGCCTGGCGGCAGTCGGGGCAGCGGAAGCAGTACGAGCCGCGCTCGTCGTCGGCGCACACGCGAACAGTCAGGTCGTCGGCGGTCAGCTGCACGTCGCCACAGCCCGGGCAGTTGGCCCTGATCGTCGTCACCGCGTCACCCATCCCTGGTCCGCTCGAGTGCCGTGTCGCCACCGGTTGGTGGCTGCTAACACCCTTCGGCAGCCCTTCGGGGCCGCTTGAGGCTCCGCGTTGCGCTCCTGGTCACATCTCGGCGATGCGACGATGCGCATGGCACGATGAGTGGTCGTGAGCGTCATCACCTTCGCCCACCGTGGCGCGCGCCTCGACGAGGCGGAAAACACGATCCCGGCGTTTCGCCGCGCGCTCGAGGTCGGCGCCTCCGGCATCGAGACCGACGTGTGGCTTTCCGCCGACGGCGAAGTGGTGTGCGCGCACGATCCGGTCCTCGCTCGCGGCTTGCGGCGCCGCAAGATCGCGTCCACGAACGCGGACGAGCTCGCGGAGTACGGGATTCCCCGGATGGCCGACGTCTACCGGGAGCTGGGAACGGCGTACGAGTGCTCCGTCGACGTGAAATCGCCCGACGCGGCGGCCGGACTCATCGAGGTCGCACGGTCCTCCGGCGCGCTGGAGCACCTCTGGGTCTGCTCCCCCGACGTCGGCCTCTTGCGGACATTGCGCGAGGAATCGCCGCGGGACGACGCGGGCGCAAGGCTTGTGCATTCCGAGCGCCGCAATTCGATCGGCGTGCCCCTCGAGCGGCACGCGTTCGACCTCGCGTCGGCCGGGCTCGACGCGATGAACATGCACCACTCGGAATGGACCGCGGGGCTCGTGTCGCTGTTCCACCGGTTCGAGATCAAGGCCTTCGCCTGGGACGCCCAGGAGGTCCGTCACCTGCGTGCGGTGCTCGCGATGGGGATCGACGCGGTCTATTGCGACCGGCCGGAGCGCATGGTCGCGACGGTGAGCGAATGGATCGCCGACTGACCGAGGTGCGGGACGAGAACGGGATCAGAAGACGTGGAGCCGGTTCAGCGGCCAGATGCGCACGAAGACCCGGCCGACGATCTCGCTCTTCTTGATCGCGCCGAAGTACCGCGAGTCGCGCGAACCCGCGCGGTTGTCTCCCATGACCCAGTATCGGTCGGCCTGTAACGGCCCGGTCGGGAAGCACTGAGGCTGGAACGACGCGCAGTCACTCACCGTCCCGGCCGGGAGGTACGACTCCTTGAGCGCGGTGCCGTTGACGAACACGTGCCCGTTCTTCTCCTTCACGGTCTCGCCCGGCAGCCCGATCACGCGCTTGACGAGGTCCTTGATCGTCGGGTCGATCGGTTGGCCGTCGGGGCCCTTCGGGGTGCTGAACACGATGATGTCGCCGCGGTGCACCTTGTGGAACTTGTACGAGAGCTTGTTGACGATGACGCGGTCGTTCTTCTTCAGCGTGGGCACCATCGAGTCGGATGGGATGTAGAACGCCTGGAAGAGGAACGTCTTGACCAACACCGCGATGACCAGCGCGGCGCCGATGAGCAGGACCCACTCGATCGCGGTCTTCGAGGAGCTGCGCCTGGGCTTCGTCGGCAGCGCGGGCGCGTGCGACTCGGGCGCGGGGGCGTCGGTACCGGTTTCTTCTCCGTTCACCGAGTCCCGCTCACAGGATGCCGAGACGGTTCGGCGGCCAGATGCGCAGGAACACGCGCCCGATGATGTCCTTCTTGCGGATGAAATGCTCCGGGAAGAAACGCGAATCGCGCGAGTTCGAGCGGTTGTCGCCCATCACCCAGTACGAATCGGTCGGAACCGTGAGCTTCGCGAAGCTCGGGCCCTCGATCGTGTTCTTCGGCAGGTACGGCTCCTTCAGCACCTTGCCGTCGATGTAGATGTGGCCGTCGGGGCGACCCTCGACGGTCTCCCCCGGCAGCGCGATGACGCGCTTGACGAGATCCTTCACCGAGGGATCGACGTTCGGCGGCGACGTGAACACCACGATGTCGCCCCGGTGCACGGGATGCAGCTTGTACGAGAGCTTGTTGACGATGACCCGGTCGTTGGTCTTGAGCGTCGGCACCATGGAATCCGACGGGATGTAGAACGCCTGAAAGAGGAAGGTCTTGATGAGCACCGCGATCGCGAGCGCGGAGACGATCAGAATGGTCCACTCGAGGGCGACCGCCCACGTCGGCTTCGGCTTCCGCCGGGACGTCCGGGACCCGGCGTCCGCGGCGCGGGAGCCGGGACGCGGGACGGAACCCGCGCCGGCGTGACCCGCCGACGGTTCGCCGACGTCCTCGGACGATCCGTCCGGCAGGCGCACGTACGGGGAGTCGGCGCTCGTGGACGGCTTCACCGGATGCATCCTTTCATGCGTGTCCTCGGGCCCGGGTGTCAGGTCGATGGGCCTCGGGACCACCTGTGTGTGCTTCGGCCGAGCTTCCCCGAGCACTCTTCCCGTCGGCCGAACTTCCTTCGGCTGCAGTCTCGCGGTAGCGGCCGAGAATTCGCCGAGCGGCGTCCGGTGCGAGCCGCTCGACGGTGGAGGGAGCGACCGCCCGGGCGTCCGGACCGAGGCGAAGCAAGAGGCGTTCCAACCAGGCCTGCTCGCTGACGGCGAGGACGATCTCCAGCGAGCCGTCACTGCGCTCGGTGACCGCCTCGGTCGGATAGGCCTCGGCCACCCATGCGGCCGCGGCGGCGAGCTCGAGGGTCACTCGCGTGTCGTCGGAACGCGGTGTGTACACGTCGCCCGTCTCGAATCCCGTCGCACCCGGTTCGAACGTTTCCCCCGTGGGGTTGACCGACCGGATGCGGTCGACGCGGAACATCCGCTCGTCGCGCGCCCGGTGGCAGTACGCGCCGACGTAC
>JAUZEI010000130.1 GCA_030839105.1 Actinomycetota bacterium | reverse complement strand
GCGCGCACTAGGCGTGTTTTTTCGCTCCCGGGGAGTCTTCGTATGTCGAAGCGCCCCGCGTCCAGTCCGGCCCCTTGCCCCAGTTCCGACGCGTGCGCTTGTGCCGGAAGTCCGGGTCGAACTTCTTGCACTGGTCGACGTACTCCTTGAAGGTCGCGCCGCCCTCGGTCAGCGACCAGAAGTCCTCCTCCAACGAGAACTGCCCGCTGCCCGCGTACTGCAGCACGGTCATACCCGGGAAGTCGATCGGCCGGCCGCCCGGCTCGGGATTGTCGCGCCGGTTCTGCATGTAGACGACCGCGCGCCCGGTGTCGTCGATCATGTGCCACTCGTACGCCGTGTAGATCTCGCCGTAGTCGGCCATCGTCGGCTTGATCCACGCCCGCACCGTCTCCCGGCCTTGCTTGTTACCGAGGATGTGCTCGATGTAGGTCACGTCGTCGGTGAAGCACGAGTCGCACCACGTGTCCCAGTCTTCGTTCACGGCGCCCAACTGCCAGTAGGTGCGGAACGCGGCCTCTACTTCGTCACGGTCGAACGTCATCCGGCAACGCTAGGCCACGACTTCACACGGCGTCACGGGCGCACCGCACACGGCGCAGGACGCGCGCGCCGCGGTCAGAGGGTCGAGAGGCCACCGTCGACCGCGAGGATCTGGCCGGTGACGTAGCTCGCATCGTTGCTCAGGAGGAAGACGACCGGGGCCGCGACCTCCCACGCCGTCGCCTGGCGGTGGCCGAGCGGGACGGGAACGCGGTCGCGCCCGGGCCTTCCCTCGGTCGCCCGCCGACCGAGTGGCGTGTCGATGAGTCCCGGCGCGACGACATTCGACCGGATACTTCGGCGCGCGCCTTCGAACGCGACGTGGCGGTTCAGACCGGCAAGCGCGGCCTTCGTGGTGTCGTACGCGGGAATGCGGGTTCCGGGCTTCAGTCCGGCGACCGAGGATATGAGGACGATCGCACCGCCTTCGTCCATGACCGGCAGCGCGGCGCGGCACAAGAGGAAATGTCCGCGCACGTTCACCGCGTGCACCGCGTCCCATTCCTCGACGGACGTGTCCGCGAGGCCGCGGCCGAGACCGATGCCCACATTGCATACGAGCCCGTCAAGACCCCCGACCCCGCGCACCGCTTCGTCGACGATGCGCGCGCAGTCCTCCTCGAGAGTGACGTCTGCGACGATCACCTGCGCCTGCGCACCCTCGGCGCGCACGAGTGCGGCAGTCTGCTCCGCTGCGTCCCGGTCGACGTCCGCACACGCAACGACCGCGCCCTCGCGACCCGCAAGTACGGATATGGCGCGTCCGTTGCCGATCGGCGCGTCGGGATCCTTGGACGGGCGAGTTCCCGCGCCGACGACGAGAATCCGGCGCCCCTCGAGCCGACCGGTCATGTCGTGCGCGTCTGTCGTGCTCGGCGCATCTGCACGGAGCGGAGTGTACGTTTCGCGCCATGTCCGCTCTCGAAGAAGTCGCGCCCGCGTTCGTCGCCATGGCCCACCGGATCGTGTGGTGTTCCGTCGCCACCGTCGACCATCAGGGCCGGCCGCGCTCGCGGATCCTGCACCCGCTGTGGGAGTGGGACGGAGACGAGCTGGTGGGTTGGATCGCGACGGGCCCGACGCCGACCAAGCGGTCGCACCTCCGGCACAGCCCGTACGTCTCGTGCAGCTACTGGACCGACAGCCACGACACGTGCATCGCGGAGTGCCGCGCGGTCTGGAACTTCGACGACGAGACGCGCACGACCGTGTGGAACAAGTTCGTCAACGCGCCGCCGCCCGTCGGGTACGACCCCGCCATCGTCCCGGCCTGGGACCGGCCGACATCCGACAGCTTTGCCGCACTGCGCCTCGAACCCTGGCGCCTGCGGGTGTTCCCGGGCACCGCGCTCTTGATCGGCACCGGCGACATCCTGGTCTGGCAGGCGTAGCGGTCGTTACGCGCGCCTGCGCTTTTCTTCGAGGCGCCTGCGTACGACGTCGCGGCGTTCCTGAACCTCGCGATACGTCAGCGTCTCGACTCCGGGGACACCCATCGCGGCCTTGATGGCCTCCATGTCGAACTGATTCGCGATCGAGGGGTCGAGACCGAGCTCTGCTGCAAGCCGCGCGCCGTGGCGGAGCGCGATCTCCGTATGCACCTGCTGGATCTCGCCGAGGATGTCGAGATCAGGCGCGAGGCGCGCGATCGCGCCGTCGAGGAACATCATGTTCTTCACGAAGAGCATGAGCTCTTTCGGGGCGCGCGCGCCGTACGCGAGCAGCTTCTTGGTGAGGTCCTGCAACTCGTGCACGAGCTCGTCGGCGGAAAGCGACGTGGGATCGATCGTGCGATCGAGTCCGAGGTCGCGAAAGACCGCCTGCAGGTCGGTGTCGGGCGGGAAGGCGCCGAGATCACGCAGTGCGCGGAGCTGCGACATCGTGTCGCCACTGGTGGCACCGACGAGCAACATGAGGAACGCCATGCGCTTCGCCTCGTCGAGGCGACCCGTGATGCCGAAGTCCATCAGCACGGTCCGACCGTCGGGCCGCACCATCAGGTTGCCGCCGTGGAGGTCGCCGTGGAAGACGCCGTAGAGCATCGCGCCTTCCATGAACGACACCAGCCCCGCGTGCAGCACCGCTTCGGTGTCGACGCCGGCCTCGTGCATCGCTTGTACGTCGTCCCAGGGAATCCCGTCGAGGCGCTCCATCACCAACACGCGCCGCGTGACGAGGGTCGGATGCGGGCGGGGAACGATGGTCGCGCGCTGCTCGGTCTCGGCGAGAACGCGTGCGATGTCGAGCATGTTCTGCGCCTCGAGGCGGAAGTCGAGCTCTTCGACGATCGTCTCCGCGAACAGCTCGATGAGGGCGGGCGGATTTGCGAGTGCGGCGACGGGGATGCGCCCGATGAGATGCGGCGCGAGCCACGACATCGCCTCGATGTCCTCGCGCACGAGGCGTGCGATCTGCGGACGCTGGACCTTGACGACGACGTCCTCGCCCGTCCGTAGTCGGGCCGCGTGCACCTGCGCGATCGACGCGGCGGCGATGGGCGTGCGTTCGAACGACTCGAACACGTCGTCGAGCGAGCGACCGAGCTCGAGCTCGACGACGCGGCGCACGTCGACGAACGCCTCGGGCGGGACCCGGTCACGCAGCAGCTTGAACTCGGCGACCAGCTCCTCGGGGAAGAGGCCCTCGCCGCCCGACACGATCTGACCGAGCTTGATGTAGGTGGGCCCGAGGTGCCCGAACGCGATGCGCAGCCGGCGGGAGAGGTCGCGGCGCGAGTGCGGCGGGCCCTTGCGCCGGGCGCCGACGGCCCACACGCCCAGTGCGGCCCCGACCCGGGCGACCACGTTCACCAGACGGCCGAGCGGCGGGAGACGACCGGTCTCCATCCACCGAGGGAACTCGGAGCGGGCCTGCTCGCGCAACCGGTCGACGTCGGCTCGCCAGGTCATGGCGTCGGGGTCGACGACCCAGGGCCCGCGCTCGGTGAACGATCCGACCGCGAGGTCGGAGGAGGGCGGGCCGTCGTCCATCCCGCAACGTTAGGGGCGCCGGTGGGGTTTCCCCCTTTCCGGCGCCCCTCCGTGCGATGTATTCCGTTACCCGCGTATCTTCCCTGCGTTCGTAGCGCCCCGGCTTCGTGCTCGGTCGCCGAACTGTGCAAGCGCGCTACCGCCGACTACTGCAACCCGGCGCAGCGACCGCCCCAAGGTCCGGGTCCGGCCTGGTGGAACAGGAACAGCGCGACGGCATCCTGATCGGCCGGCGACGCGGCGGCGGGGTCGACACCGACGAGGTCGGGTCGGCCCGCGGCGCGGGCCGTGTTGTTCCACGTCGAGGGCAGGAATTGGTACGCGCCCCGGTACACGCCGCCCGGACTCACCGCGCGGTAACCACCGGCCTGGTCCGATTCGTGCGCACGCGTGCACTTGAGGAACGGGTCGTCCCCCTGCGACTGCGACTGCGGCGCGACCGGGGCCGGCGGGACGAAGCCCGTCGCGAGCCACGCACCGCCACCGGGTCGGGCCGCGAGCGCGACGACCGGGTGTTGACCCGCGAGCAGATCGCCCGGGGTCGCGCCGGTCGACGGGGCACCGCCCAGACCGACGATGCTTCCATCGCTGCGCGCGATTTCGTAGCCCTTGGCACCCTTCGGAATCGCGACCGCGGTCGCAAGGTGTTGCCCGTCGACGGCGGAACCCTCGAAGCGCGCGTCACCGAAGGCGAAGATCCCGCCGTCGGCGCCCAACAGGTAGTAGCCGTAGCCGGATGACGTCCGCGCGATCGCCGTGATCGGCGCCCCGTGCTCGAATGACGTGGCAGCACCCTCGAACGAGGCGTCACCGAACGAGAAAACGCCACCGTCGGAACCTACGAGCCAGTAACCGTTCCCCGACGGGGTCGCCGCAATGGCGACGACGGGTGCGCTCACCCCGGACGGGTTGGCGATCGAACCGTGGAACGCGGCGTCACCGAACGAGAAGACACCGCCGTCGGAGGCGACCAGCCAGTAACCGTTTCCCGACGGGGTTGCGGCGATGCCGACGATCGGCTTCACGAGCGGTGTGCTCGCCGCAGATCCGGCGAAGCGGGCGTCGCCGAACGTGAAGACACCACCATCCGCGGCGGCGGCCCAGTAGCCGTGGCCGCTGGGCGTGGCCGCGATGCCGACAAGGTCCTGGTTCAGTTCCATGCCGGTCGAAGGTCCGTATGACGGAGCACCGCCGACCGCGCGCACAGCGTTCGCAAGCGGGTCCTTGACAGAGCTCGGCGAGCCGCTCGCGCCCGACAGCATGGCGCCGCCGGCAAGCAGCACCGCGAGCGCGACGCCGACGAGACCCACCGAAGAGAACGCCGCGCGTCGCGACGCGCGGGAGTCGCGCTTCGAACGTGCGAGCGCCGCACGAAGACCGCGCCGCGCGCTCGAGCGCGAGTCGATGGAACCAAACACGCCGCTCGGGAGTCTCGACGATCCCGCGGCCGTGTCGGTGTGAAAGTCCGTATGTAATTGGTGGAGCTCAGGGCCTGATCCCTGTCGCTCGTGCGGCCCTTTGGCCATGGTTCCTCCTTGGGACGCGCACCGTGAAAGATGCAGGTCGGACGGGCCGCACCGGGCGAGATGGCCACGGCGGACAGGGGCCGACCGTATGAGGGCGGTCCCGCAAAAAAGGAACCAGCAGCGCTCGAGGACCGGCCCAACTAGTCCTTTCGGACCATGCCGGGAAATGCCCAGTTCGGCACCCTGGCAGGATCGTCGGCAGACCTTGCGTCTGCCCCTAGCGCGGGCGCGTCATTTTCGGTTGGACCACGCGTCGGTTCGGACAATTACGTACCTAAGGCATCGGATCAGCTGACGCGGACGTCAGGAAAACTGCGTACCGCGCGAGGTGGGGTCGACTCGGAAACGCGGGCGAACGGGCCGACCGGACGTGGGTGTCCGCGCCGGCGCGCGTACCGGGTCCGCGCGCGTACCGCGGCCGTGGTCGACAATGCGGGCCGATGGCGGCGCTGCACAGGGGCGAGACGACGATCGGACCGCTGGCCCTCGGCGGTCGCACGATCACCCTCGTCGCGCGTACAACGGCGTTGCATCTCGGGAACGACGAACGCGGCGCGCTCCACATTCGCTCGCGACCGGCGCACGTCGAGGTCCTCGACGAGGACGGCCGGCGTCACGTCGTACGCATTCGCGATGTCGAACACGCGCTGATTGCAGCCATCGCGATCGGCAGCGCCGCGGGCGCGTGCGCGCTGCGCATCGCCCGCAGGAGAATGGAACGCGAATAGCCGCACATCGACATCGGCTTGGCGCACACCTGCTCGGGGCACCTGCCCGACGTGCACACAACATGAAGAGGATCGGCGCATGAGCGAGAACCCGACCATCGGCACGAGCTCCGACGAAGAGCGCATCCGCGCCACGATGAGCAGCGGACTCGATCGACTGATGAACGTCTCCGCCGACCGGGTCTTCGCCGACCCGGTCCGGATCGGGGACCGGGTCGTGATTCCCGCCGCCACCGTGGAGTTCTCGGGCGGATTCGGATTCGGCGGTGACTCCGAATCAAACGGCGGGGGCGGCGGCGGCGGTCACCAGGCCGGGCGGCCCGTCGCGATTATCGAGGCCGGACCGTCCGGCGTGCGGGTGAAGCCCGTCATCGACTTCACCCGCATCGGCATCACCGTGGTCGCGGCGATCCTGACGATCTGGCGCGCGAGCCGGCGCTGATCGAGCCGGCACGACGCCGGCGCGCCCGTCTAACGGAGCGAGCCGAGGCGCGCGAGCTCGTCGAGCAGGAACACCTCCGAGCGGATCAGGCTGCGCCAATCGCCCAGATGCAGGCTCTCGTCCTCGCCGTGGATGTTCGCGCCGGGGTCGTCGGGACCCATGAGCAACGACGGGATCCCGCCGAACGCGTCGGCGAACGGACCCACGAACGGGATCGAGCCACCGACTCCCATCAGCACGGGTTCCACTCCGAATCCGGCGTGCAACGCGCGCCGCGCCGCGTCGAACGCCGGACCCGTCGGATCGGTCTGCCACGCGGGCGCGCCTTCGAGCGGGATGAACGTGAGCTCGAGCGCCCACGGCACATGTTTTTCGACATGGGCGCGCAGCCGCTCCAGGATCCGGTCCGGGTCCTGACCGGGCCC
>JAUZEI010000104.1 GCA_030839105.1 Actinomycetota bacterium | reverse complement strand
CGACGGGCAAGCCGTGACAGTCCCAACCGGCTTTGCGATCGACGTGCTTGCCGCGCATCGTGTGGAAGCGCGGGTAGAGGTCTTTGAAGAGCCGGGCCCACACGTGGTGGATGCCGGGTCTGCCGTTTGCGGTCGGCGGGCCCTCGTAGAACACCCATTCCGGGGCTCCCGCCCGGCGTCGTAGCGACTCGCCGAAGACGTCGTCCTTCCGCCAACGCGCCAGCATCGCTTCTTCGAGCGCGACGAGGTCGAGCGACGGATCGACGGGGCGGAACATGCCTCGGAGGTTACCGGCGACCCGGTCGGGGATTGGGCTGTCGGGGTACTAGCCTCCGCCGAATGCGTCGGCACTCCTCCATGTTTCGCGCGCTGCTTTGCGGCGTCTTGGTCATCGCGTCGGGAGGGGTCGGAGCGATCGCCTCCGTCGTCGGCACCGCCGCACCGGCCGCCGCCGCGAACGCGCACGACAGCGAGGTGTACGCGTTCGGCAGCGCGACATGGCGCGGATCCACCGCCGGCATCGCACTCGTGCGGCCGGTGGTCGCGATGGCGACGACGGCCGACGGCAAGGGCTACTGGATGGTCGCCGGCGACGGCGGCATCTTCTCCTTCAACGCACCGTTCTTCGGCTCACTGGCCGGTTGGCCGCTCGCGCAGCCGGTCGTCGGCATGACCGCGACACCGAGCGGCGGCGGCTACTGGATCGTCACCGCCGACGGCTCCGTGTTCCCGTTCGGCGACGCGAAGCCCTACGGCCAGATGTCCGGCACGCCGCTGAACGCGCCGATCAAGTCGCTCGTGCCCGGCCCGCAGGGCAAGGGCTACTGGCTCTACGCGGCCGACGGCGGAGTATTCTCGTTCGGTTCCGCTCGCTTCCACGGCTCGACCGGCAACATGCGGCTCGCCGCGCCGGTTCTCGGCATGGCTTCCACGCCGAGCGGCAAGGGCTACTGGCTCGTTGCCCGCGACGGCGGGATCTTCACCTTCGGTGACGCGCGCTTCTACGGCTCAACGGGCGCGATGCGACTGAACGCGCCCGTGGTCGGCATGGCGCGCGACGGTTCCGGTCACGGCTACTGGCTCGGCGCGGCCGACGGCGGCGTCTTCACGTTCGGCGACGCGCACTTCCAGGGCAGCGCGACCGGTCAGGTTCCCGCGGATCGCCACGTTGCCCAGGTCGTCGGGATGCCCGACGGCAACGGCTACCGGATGCTGGCGCTCCCGAACATCGCCGACGTCGGCCAGATGAGCAGCGGCGCGAGCGGCCAGGCGGTGACAGATGCGCAGAACCGGCTCATGGCGATGGGCTACTGGCTTCCCGGCGCGAACGGCGTGTTCGACGACAACATGCAGCAGGCGGTGTACGCCTTCCAGAAGGTGAACGGTCTGCCGCGTACCGGTGCCATCGACGCCTTCACGCAGAACAAGTTCCGCAGTGCCGGGCGTCCGGCGCCGCGGTCGACGTCCGGTTCGATGATCGAGATCGACAAGGCGCGCCAGGTGCTGTTCGTGGTGCAGAACGGGCGCGTCAACTACACCTTCAATGCGTCGACCGGTTCCGACCACCCGTACGTCCTCGACGGTGTCGGCTACTCCGCGCACACGCCCGAAGGGATCTTCTCCGTGATCCGCCAGGTCGACGGTCCCGACCACGGGCCGCTCGGTACGTTGTGGCGTCCCAAGTACTTCACGTGGTCGGGCATCGCCGTGCACGGGTATACGTCGGTTCCGCCGTACCCGGCGTCACACGGGTGCACGCGGGTCTCGAACGACGCGATGAACTGGATCTGGGCCAACAACATCATGCCGATCGGGCTGACGGTCTGGGTGTACTGAGCCGCCGGCGGTGAGCGCCATCGTCGAGAGTGGCGACGGCGGCGTCGTAGTGCGCATACACGTGTTGCCGACGAGCGGGCGGACCGAGATCGTGGGTCGCCACGGGGATGCCCTGAAGGTGCGCGTCACCGCGCCTCCGGTCGACGGTCGTGCGACCGACGCGGCGCGGATCGCGGTCGCCGATGCACTCGGGATCCCGCCCTACACCGTGATCGTGGTGGCGGGAGAGCGGTCTCGTTTCAAGCAATTGCGAATCGCCGGCCTGGAGGTGGGCGAGGTGCAGCAGCGACTGGCCCCGTGGATAGGGCCGCCCCGAGGGTGACCGGAGGCGACCCTCGGGACCGCTACAATCCGGCGCCTTCCGGGGCCGATGCCCGCAAGTTCGGGCGCCGGGCCCGCCGACTCGTTCGAGAGCCGGTCCGCACAGCTCGTCCGACAACTCGTCCGAACGCCTCGTTCCCACCTCCGCACGAACCCGAGTAGGTCAGCATGGCCCCAACTTCCAAGGTCACCCGCAAGACGGCGAAGCCCGCGTCCGCGAAGACCGTCACGGCCAAGAAGATCGTGAAGAAGAAGGCGTCGGCCGCCCGCACACCGTCGACGGGCACCAAGAAGGCGACGACCAAGAAAGTCGTTGCCGCAACCAAGCAGGTCGCGAAGAAGCCGGCAACCAAGCAGGCCGGGAAGAAGCAGGTCGCGAAGAAGGCCGCCGCGAAGAAGCCGGCAACGGTTCCGACCAAGAAGCTTGTGGCGAAGAAGGCCGCGCCGACAAAGAAAGCGATTACGGCCAAGGCGACGGTCAAGAAAGCGCCCGCCGCGCCGACAAAGGCCCCGATGAAGGTCGCGAACAAGCCCACGCCCGCTCCCGCCGCAACGAAGGCGGCCCCCAAGCCGCCGCCGGCCAAGAAGGAACCGCCGCCGAAGAAACTGCCGCCGCCCCTCGCGGCGAGCACGCTCGACAAGCTCCGCGAGCTCCTCGACGAGGCACGGGCCAGTCACGCGCGCCAGGCCGAGGAGCTCGAGGCCTCGGCCGAACAGCTCGCTTCCGATCGTGAGCAGGGCGACACCCAGTTCGACGAGGAGTCGGGCGAAGGCGACACGGTGAGCGTCGAGCGCGAACGCGACCTGTCGTTGTCGGCCACCGCGCGCCAGACCGTCGACGACATCGACCGCGCGCTCGAGCGGATTCCCACGGGCATGTACGGGGTCTGCGTGACGTGTCTCGACCGCATTCCGGTCGCACGGCTCGAGGTCATCCCGTGGGCCGAACAGTGCGTGAAGTGCAAGGCCCGTGGCGAACGGCGTCGCTGAGACGCGAGGCAACACTGCTCCCCGGGTCCGCACCGCGTGGGTTGTCGCCGCGCTCGTCGTCATCGTGGCGGTCGACCAGCTGACGAAGGCCTGGGCGGTCTCGGCTCTCGCCCATCGCCCCAAGCACGTGATCGGCGACTTCTTGCTCTTCGACCTGTCGCGTAACGGTGGCAGCGCGTTCAGCGGCTTCCAGGGGTACACGCCCGTCCTCGCGCTCCTCGCGATCGGCATTGCCGTGTTCGTGGGGCGCGCGGTGCGTCAGGCCACCGACCGTTGGACGCTCGTCGGACTCGTCCTCGTGCTCGGTGGCGCGCTCGGAAACCTCGGCGACCGCCTCGCACGATCGCCCGGATTCCTGCGCGGTCACGTCGTCGACTTCATCGCGGTCGGTTGGTACCCCGTCTTCAACGTTGCCGACTCGTGCATCACCGTCGGAGCCATCGTCCTGATCGTGCGGACGGTCTTCGCTCCGTCGACCGCACCGGCGCGATGATCACGCCCGGCCGATGATTGCGCGCGCCCGGTGATCGAGGGGCCGATCCCGATTCCCGCCGCGCTCGAAGGTGACCGCGTCGACCGTGCGCTGTCGTTCCTCACGGGTTGGCCGCGGGCCGCGGTGCAACAGCTCGTCGACGACGGCGCGGTGCTCGTCGACGGTCAGCCGGTCGCCAAGAGTCATCGCCTGCACGAAGGAAGCGTGCTCGAGGTGCTCGCCGAGCCGCCGCTCGACTCCGACGTCAGACCCGCGCCCGACGCGGCGGTTTCCGTCGACGTGCGGTTCGCCGACGACGACGTCGTCGTGGTCGCCAAGCCCGCCGGTCTCGTGATGCATCCCGGCGCGGGCAACGCCACCGGGACCCTCGTGAACGGACTGCTCGCGCTCTACCCAGAGATCGAAGACATCGGCGATGCCATGCGGCCCGGAATCGTGCACCGGCTCGACCGCGACACGAGCGGTCTCGTCATGATCGCCCGGTCACCGCTCGCGTTCGAGCGTCTGGTCGAGCAGCTGTCGGCACGCACCGTCGAGCGCGTCTACGCGGCGCTCGTCTGGGGCGAGCTCGCCTCGCCGCGCGGCATGATCGACGCGCCCATCGGTCGGTCGGGCGCACGCCGCACGCGGATGGCCGTGCGCGACGCGGGCAAACCGGCCCGTACCGAGTACAAGGTGCTCCAGATGTTCTCTCAGCCGAGATGCAGCCGGCTCGAGTGCCGGCTCGAGACCGGACGGACGCACCAGATCCGCGTGCATCTGTCGGCCATCGGCCATCCCGTGGTCGGCGACGGCACGTACGGCGGCTCGCGCGAATCGATCCCTCTGTCGCGCCCGTTCCTGCACGCGGGCACGCTCGGTTTCGACCACCCGGTGTCCGGCGCGCGCATGCGTTTTGAGGAACCGCTTCCCGCCGAGCTCGTGGCGGTGCTCGACCGTCTGGCCGAAGCGCAGCCGTAGCCGGCGCGTCAGCGGGCGGGATCGGGCGCGGCGTCGGGATGACCGACGCGGGTGCGGGCGACGAGCTCGGCGAGCGTCACCCGTTCCAGGATGCGGCGCGATTCGTCGTCGACCCCGACCCAGACCTCCTGGAGGATGCAGTGGCCCTCGCAGTGGTCCGGGTGCTCGGCGAGCACGATCTGCGGACCTTCGACGGCGGAGACGATGTCGGCGAGCGTGATCTCGCGGGGTTCCCGGGCCAGGACGTAACCGCCGCCGACCCCGCGCTTCGAGCGGACGAGACCCGCCCCCTTCACCGACAGCAGGATCTGTTCGAGGTAAGGCTGCGGGAGGTGCGTTCGCTCCGCGATCTCCTTCACCGACGTCGGTCGGTCCGTGCCGTGGAGAGCCAGCGACAGCAGCGCCCGGGCGGCGTAGTCGCCGCGCGTCGACATCCTCATGGCACCATCGTCGCGCAGACGGGCCATCGGGCGACGCTCCGGCCACGTCTACGCTGCGGCCGATGACCTCTCCTCTCACCGGATCGCTCGCCGGTGCGGTGCGTCCCGCGCTCGACGGCGCCTCGGTCGCGGGGCTGGTCCCGGCCCTGCTGGGGGTCAACGACGCGGTGTGGATCCCCGAGCCGGCGCGAGAAGCCGAAGCCGTGGTGCTGTTCGTCCTCGACGGGCTCGGATGGAACGCACTGCAGGAACATGCGGCCGACATGCCGGAACTCTCGACGATGGTCGGGGGCGCGATCACGACGGTCACCCCCGCGACCACCGCTTCCGCCCTCACGTCGATCGCGACGGGCCTCGCGCCGGCCCAACACGGGATCCTGGGCTACCGGATGCTCGTCGGCGGCGAGGTCCTGAACACCCTGCGCTGGACGGTGTACGGCGGGGGCCGGCCTCCCGATCCGTTCGACGTCCAGCGCCACACCGCGTTCCTCGGGCGCTCGGTGCCGGTCGTGACGAAAACCGAATTCCGCAATACCGGCTTCACGCAAGCGCATCTGCGCGGCGGCAAGTTCGTCGGCTGGCACACCACGGCCGCGCTCGTTGAGCTCTGTGCGCGCGAGATCGAAGCGGGTGAACGGCTCGTCTACACGTATTACCCGGGCATCGACTCCATCGCGCACGAGTTCGGGCTCCGCGATCGCGTGTGGTCACGCGAGCTACGCGCCGCCGACGCGATCGTCGGCCAATTGCTCGACGTCCTTCCGCAGCGAACGGCGTTGCTCGTGACCGCCGATCACGGTCAGGTACATCTGGAGCGCGACTCGTGGATCCCGATCCCCGAGCTCGGCGCGATGACGACCGCGATGGCCGGTGACGGTCGCTTCCGCTATCTCTACGCGCGCAAGGGCGCGAACCGCGAACTGCTCGCCGCGGCGCGCGAACAACTGGGCGACCGCGCGTGGGTGTGGTCGCGCGGGGAGGTGCTCGACGAAGGACTGCTCGGCACCGGCGCGACCGG
The DNA here is from genome assembly GCA_030839105.1 of Actinomycetota bacterium. Lineage (GTDB taxonomy): Bacteria > Actinomycetota > Acidimicrobiia > IMCC26256 > PALSA-610 > PALSA-610. The sequence goes on along the minus strand of JAUZEI010000104.1, from coordinate 2,943 downwards.
CAGCATCCCCGGGCGGCTCGGCGACGTCGTGCTCGCCGCGCGCGAACCGATCGCGTTCGTCGATCCCGCGCTCCCGAACGAAGTGCAGTTGCGGTCGGGGCACGGCTCGCTCACTCCGGACGAGATGCTCGTCCCCCTCGTCGCCGCGTACGGCCGCGCCCCGAACTGAGCGCCGATAACCCTGCCCACTGTGGGCAGGAAAAACAGCGTCTGACGCACGAAACCCTGCCCACTGTTGGCAGGACGAGCGGGCGCAATCGGCTCTGGCGACCCTCGGAGACGCTGCGGTAAGGTAATCACACTCGTGTGATTCATCCACAGGTTTGTCCCCAGGACCTGTGGATACCGAGGGGCCCTGGAGTACCGAGGGGAAGGCGGAGCCCTGACCGATTCGTTCGTCCATCTGCACCTCCATACCGAGTACTCGATGCTCGACGGTGCGTCGCGGATCGGCGAGGTCGTGGCGGCGGCGGCGGCCGACGGCCAGCCCGCGGTCGGCATCACCGACCACGGCAACATGTACGGCGTCCTCCCGCTCTACGAAGCGGCGCGCGACGCGGGCATCAAGCCCGTGCTCGGCATGGAGGGCTACTTCACGAACATGTCGCGCTTCGACCGGCCGAAGCGCTCCGAGCACGAGATCTTCCATCTCACGATGCTCGCCGAGACCAACGAGGGCTACCGCAACCTCATCAAAGTGACCTCCGCCGCGTACCTCGACGGCTACTACTACAAGCCGCGCAGCGACTGGGAGTTGCTCGAGCGCTATCACGAGGGCATCAGCGCGACCACCGGCTGTCTCGGTGGGCTCGTCTCGCAGCTGATCCTGAAGGGCGAGCCCGAGGCGGCGCTCGAGGCGGCGGCGCGTTTTCAGCAGATCTTCGGACGCGAGCACTTCTTCGTGGAGTTGCAGGATCACGGCATCGACGACGACGCGCGCGTCATCCGGCCGTTGCTCGAGATCGCGCGCAAGCTCCGCGCGCCGCTACTCGCCACAAACGACAGTCACTACACCCACAAGGAAGACGCCGAGGCGCACGACGCGCTGCTGTGCGTGCAGACCGGCGCGTTGCAGAGCGACCCGAAGCGCTTCAAGTTCGACGGGAACGACTTCTACATCAAGAGCGCGGCGGAGATGCGCGCGCTGTTCGCCGAGGTTCCGGACGCATGCGACAACACGTTGTTGGTCGCCGAGCGCTCGGACGTCGAGCTCGAGTTCGGCCAGGCGATCCTCCCCGCGTTCCCGGTTCCCGAGGGCCACGACGAGAACTCGTATTTGCGCGAGCTGACCATGCAGGGCGCCAAGGAGCGCTACGGGCAAACCCCCGCGCTGCACGTGATCGAGCGCATCGAGTTCGAGCTCGACGTCATCAAGTCGATGGGCTTCCCCGCCTACTTCCTCGTCGTGTGGGATCTCGTGCGTTACGCCAAGTCGCGCGGTATCCGTGTCGGCCCGGGCCGGGGGAGCGCGGCCGGATCGTGCGTCGCCTATTGCCTTCGGATCGTCGACATCGACCCCATCAGGTACGACCTCCTGTTCGAGCGGTTCCTGAACCCCGGGCGCAAGCAGATGCCCGACATCGACATGGACTTCGACTCCCGTTACCGCGGCGAGATGATCCGTTACGCGGCGCAGAAATACGGGCACGACCACGTCGCGCAGATCATCACGTTCTCAACGATCAAGGCGCGGGCCGCCGTGCGCGACGCCGCGCGTGTGCTCGGCTACCCGTACGCGGTCGGCGACAAGATCGCGAAGTTGATGCCGCCGCTGATCATGGGACGCGACACACCACTGCACGCGTGCCTGACCCCGAACGAGCGGTTCCCCGACGGCTACAAGATGGCCGCCGACCTGCGCGCGCTGTACGACATCGATCCCGACGCCAAACGCGTGGTCGACGTCGCCCGCGGCCTCGAAGGACTGCGCCGTCAGGACGGTATCCACGCGGCCGCGGTCGTCATCACTCGCGAACCGCTCACCGAGTACCTCCCGATCCAACGCAAGCCCGAGCCCGGCACCGCGCTCGAGGACTCGCCGATGGTGACGCAGTACGAGATGCACGGCGTCGAAGAGCTCGGCCTGTTGAAGATGGACTTCTTGGGCCTGCGCAACCTCGACGTCATCGAGATCGCGCTCGACCTCATCGAACGGACGACGGGCACGCGCCCCGACATCGACGACGTCCCGCTCGACGACCCGGCGACCTTCGAGCTCCTCCGGCGCGCCGACACGATCGGCGTGTTCCAGCTCGAGGGCGGACCACTGCGCAGCTTGTTGCGCTCACTCGCGCCGACGTCGTTCGAGGACGTCGCAGCCGTCATCGCGCTCTACCGCCCGGGCCCGATGGCGCAGAACTGGCACACCGAATACGCGGAACGCAAGAACGGGCGCCGCGCCGTCACCTTCGACCATCCCGACCTCGAGGAGATCCTCGGCCCCACCTTCGGGTTGATGATCTACCAAGAGCAGCTGATGCGTGTGTCGCAGAAGCTCGCGGGCTATTCGCTCGAAGAAGCCGACAACCTGCGCAAGGCGACCGGCAAGAAGATACGCGAGCTCATCGCGAAGGAGCGTTCGAAGTTCGTCGCGGGCTGCGTCAGCAATGGTCACACCGAGGAGTTCGCGGAGCGCTATTTCACGACGATCGAGCCCTTTGCCGACTACTCGTTCAACAAGTCGCACAGCGTCGGGTACGGCTTCATCACGTACCAGACCGCGTGGCTGAAAGCGAACCATCCGGTCCCGTACCTCGCGGCGCTGCTGACGAGCGTCAAGACGAACCTCGACAAGGCCGCCGTCTACCTCAACGAGTGCCGCCAGCTCGACATCCCGGTGCTCGTTCCCGATGTGAACGCGTCCTTCAGCGACTTCTCGTGCGAGGGTCACGCCATCCGCTTCGGGCTCTCTGCGGTGCGCAACGTCGGCGAGGGTGTGTCCGC
>JAUZEI010000095.1 GCA_030839105.1 Actinomycetota bacterium | reverse complement strand
GAGAAGGCGATCCAGGCGAGCGACCTCGGGGTGAACCCGAGCAACGACGGCGCGATCATCCGCATCACGTTTCCCGAGCTCACGACCGACCGGCGCAAGGAGCTCGTGAAGGTCGTGAAGAAGATGGCCGAGGACGGGCGGGTGGCGGTCCGCAACGTGCGGCGGAGCATCCGTCAGGATGTCGAGCACAAGGCGAAGGACGGCGACATCTCCGACGACGAGTTGGCCCGTGTCGAAAAGGAGCTGGAGAAGCTCACCCACGAGGTGGTCGCCGAGATCGACACTCTCGTCGGGCACAAGGAAAAAGAGCTGCTCGAGGTCTGATCTCCCGCATCCGGGCGGGGTCGCGGCAGTCGACATGCGAGCTGCGAGACGGAGCCCTAGCCTGGGCGGGCTTCTGGGAGGATGACGTGACGGACCGAAACGAATCCGACCGTGCCACCGCGACCCCGGTCGAAGGGGTCCGGATCTTGGGGGCGAAAGAGACGCCGGCCGTCCGCGACGACGAACGGGAGTCAGTCGACCTCGACGCCAATCTCGACGCCGATCTCGACGTGTCGTCGCTCGGGGAGCCTCCCGACGAGCGCGCGGCCTTCAAACACCGGGCGCCCGTGCCGATCGTCGGCGACGAGGACGACGAGGATTCCGCTCGGGCGGGGGGCGACGAGCTGTTCCCGAGCGAGTCGTCCGACGGGGGCGACTCCGCACCGCCTTCGGGCGAAGTGCCGCCGCTTCCGCACTGGACCGAGCCCGCGACCGGTGCCGTACCGGCGATCTTCGCCGACGACACCGGCGAGCACGTGATCGACGACGACCTCGACGCGTGGGCGCCGCTGACCGGGAGTACGCCGCGCTTTCGGGCCGAGGGTTCCGACTGGGCCGAAGCCGACTTCAGCGAGGACCTGACCGGCGAGCACGAGCGCGAGCGCCTCGGTGCGCTCGACGAGGAAGAGCCGGTCGACGAAGAGGCCGAGTTCGCCGAAGCGCTCGCTCAGCGTCGGCGGCGGGTCTCACCGCGCGCGCCACGTGCCGCGCGGGGCGCAGCACCCGCCGTTCCGCCCGTGACGGCACCCCCCGCGGAGCGGACGATGAGGCGCAGCCCGGTCCCGGCGCGCCGCAGCCCGACCGTGGAGCCCGATTCCGCGAACGGCGCCGCCTCGCCGCCTCGCGACCTCGTGACCGCGATCATGACGGCCGCGACCATCGTGATCATCGCGTTGGTCTGCTTCGTTTCGGGCACCTTCTGGACCGCGCTGCTCGCGGCGCTCATCATCGGTATCGCGTCGATCGAGTTCAGCAACGCGCTGCGCACGAAGGGTTTCCGTTCGGCGACGCTCCTCGCGCTGGTCGCGAGTGCCACGCTGCCGATCGCCGTGCGTCACTACGGCGTGGGCGCGTATCCGATCTACTTCGGGCTCGTCGTCATCGTCTCGATGCTGTGGTTCCTGTGGGAGGTCACGCCCGGTCGACCGCTGCTCGGCATCGCGACGACCGTGCTCGGGTTTGCGTACGTCGGCGGCCTGGGCGGGTTCGCCGGGTTGCTGCTCGCGCAGAAGGACGGCGTCGGCCTCATCGTCGGTGTCGCGGTCTGCACGATCGCCTACGACGTCCTCGGGTTCTTCGTCGGTTCGCAATTCGGGCGCACTCCGATCGCGCCGCGGATCTCCCCGCACAAGAGCGTGCAGGGAACGTTTGCCGGGATGGCCGCGTCGCTTCTGGCGGGCGGAGTCGTCGCCGGCCACATCACTCCGTGGAACCTTCACTACGGCGGCTGGATTCTCGGCCTGCTCGTCGCCGCCGGCGCGTTCCTGGGTGACCTGTGCGAGTCCATGATCAAACGCGACCTCGGCCTGAAGGACTTCGGCACGCTCCTCCCCGGACACGGCGGCGTGCTCGATCGGTTCGACAGCCTGCTCTTCTGCCTCCCGATCGCGTACTACCTCGCGATCGCTCTCAAGCTGACTTGAGCTGAGTCGAGCGTTCGGATCCCGGGCCGGAGCCGCCCGACCGGCTGCGGCCCCTAACCTCGTGCCATGACGCGCGGCGTGGCGATCCTGGGATCCACCGGATCGATCGGTACCCAGGCACTCGACGTTCTGGCGCACCACCGTGACGAGTACCGCGTGGTGGCGCTGGCCGCAGGCCGAGATTCCGATCTCCTGCGCCGTCAGGGCGCCGACTTCGAAGTCCCTGTCGACATGGTCCGCGCGTGCGCCGACGAGCCCGACTCCCTGGCGGAGTTGGCCTCGATGCCCGACGCCGATGTCGTGCTCAACGCGGTTGTGGGATTCGCCGGTCTGCCCGCAACCCTCGCCGCACTCAACGCCGGCAAGCGGCTCGCCCTCGCCAACAAGGAGAGCCTGATCGCGGCCGGACCGGTCGTGGCCAAGGCGCGTACGGCCGGCGGCGGGGAGATCATCCCGGTCGACTCCGAGCACAGCGCGATCTGGCAGTGCCTGCGAGCCGGCCGGCCGTCGGAGGTCAATCGGATCGTGTTGACCGCGAGCGGCGGACCCTTCCGGGGGCGCACGAGCGAACAACTGCGCGCGGTCACGATCGCCGACGCCCTCGCCCATCCGACGTGGAGCATGGGAGCCAAGATCACCGTCGACAGCTCGACCTTGATGAACAAGGGCCTCGAGGTGATCGAGGCGCACGAGCTCTTCGGCGTCGGCTTCGACCGCATCGACGTCGTCGTCCATCCGCAATCGGTCGTGCACAGCATGGTCGAGTTCTGCGACGGCGCGACGATCGCGCAGCTGTCGATGCCCGACATGCGGCTCCCGATCGCACTGGCGCTCGGTGCACCGAACCGATTGCCGATTCCCTACGGCGCCATCGACTGGGCCACGCTCGGCAGTCTCGACTTCGAGGTACCCGATCTCGGAACATTCCCTTGCCTCGCGCTCGCGTACGAAGCCGGTCGGGCGGGCGGCACTGCGCCCGCGATCCTGTCGGCCGCCAACGAGATCGCGGTGGAGGCGTTCCTCGGCGGCCGGATCGCGTGGATCGACATTGCGGCCGTCGTGCAAGAAGTCCTGAACGAAGGTGCCGGAAACGCCGATGAGGTTGACGATGTTCTGGAAGCCGATCGGCGCGCCCGCCAGCGGGCCACAGTGTTCGCGCACGCGAGGAGTGGTTCGTGAGGGTTAGCGATCCGTTCGAGAACGTCGAGGTCGACCCGCGTCGCACGCTCGGCATCACGGCCGCGGTAGCGATCGCACTCGTGATCGGCGCGGTGCTGTTCCCGACCCAGGCCGCCGTCGTCGCGGTGATCACCGCGCTGTTCGTGATGATCATGCTCCACGAGCTCGGCCACTTCCTGGCCGCCAAGCGGTCGGGCATGAAGGTCACCGAATTCTTCGTGGGCTTCGGACCGCGTCTGTGGTCGGTCAAGCGGGGCGAGACCGAATACGGCATCAAGGCCGTGCCCCTCGGTGGGTACTGCCGCATCATCGGCATGACCAATCTCGAAGAGGTCGCGCCGGAGGACGAGCCCCGCGCCTACCGCAACAAGAAGGCTGCCGCCAAGGTCTTCGTCGCCGGCGCCGGACCCGCGGTGCACTTCGTCATCGCTGTCATCTTGATGTTCACCGTGCTCTTCGTCGCGGGCGACTACCGCCATCAGTACGCGACCATGACCTTGGCGCAAACCTCGCAGGGCGCGAAGGCCGCCGGGCTCGAGGCGGGCGACACGATCGTCTCGATCAACGGCACCACCGTCGACAAATGGACGCAGGTGCAGCAACTGATCAATCCGACGAACGCGCCCGCGCACGCCGGCGACGTCGTCCGCTTCGTGATCAAGCGGGGCAATCAGCAGATCCCCATCTCGGTGACGCTGCAGAACAGCACCGATCCGGCGGTGAAGCGCGTGGTCGCCGGCGTTGCCCCCACCGCAGTCCTCCCGCATCCCGGGATCCTCACGTCGATCAACCAGGCGCCCCGCCAGGTCGCCGACGTCGGCTGGGAGGCGGTGAAGGCGATCGGCAGCATGTTCTCGCCCGCGGGGATCTCCAACTACTTCCGCATCCTGTCCGGCGACACCAGCTCCCACACCGACCAGACCAAGCGTTTCGTGTCGCCGGCCGGAATCGGGGGTCTTGCGAACGACGCGGTGAAGGCCGGTTGGGTCAGCGTCTTCGGACTGCTGATCACGATCAACATCTTCGTCGGGCTGTTCAACCTCCTACCGCTGCTGCCGTTCGACGGCGGCCACATCGCAATCGCGCTCTACGAGAAGATCGCGTCGCTCGTGCGCCGACGACGGGTCCAGGTCGATGCCGCGAAGCTG
>JAUZEI010000080.1 GCA_030839105.1 Actinomycetota bacterium | reverse complement strand
CGACGGCGGGATCGTCGGCCGGGCCGTGTCGGTCCTGTCGTGGAGCAACCAATGACGCTCGACCGCGCCCGGCGCGATCGCGCACCGCACGACGAGGCGGGATTCACGCTCGCCGAGCTCATCGTGTCGATCGCCATCGAAGCCATCATCTTCGGCGCGCTCGCGACCGCGTTCGTCGTCCTCCTGCACGGTGGCACCTCGATCAACGAGAACCTGGCGCGCTCGAGTGACGCCCGCTTCGCCGCGAACTACATCATCAGTGACGCGCAGAACTCGAGCGGCCCCGAGATCTCGCTCATGAACACGACTTCGTGTCCCGACCCGACCCCGCCCGTCGGAACGCCGGTCGCAGTCGCGCTCTTCGGATGGAACAACCGCAGCTCGTCGGGAGTCGTGACCGCGAACCTGAGCAACTATGTCCTCGTGTCCGGCTCCCTGCTCCGCCGCCACTGCGAGGCCGGCGTCCTCGTCGGCGACCAGGTGTTGGCCACCAACATCGGAAGCGTGACGGTCGCGTGCGCGCCCAATCTCGACTGCAGCGGCGATCCCACCTCGATCACGGTCACGATCACCGAAACCCCGGAGACGGTCGTCCATCCCGGCGCGCCCGTGATCCCGCCCTACTCCTACACGCTCACCGCCGCGTTCCGTCAGCGCCAAAGTGACGGCAGTGCCCTCCCGGCATCGACGCGGCACCCGCTGATCCTGCTTGGCGGCAGCTGCACTGCCGGGGCGTCGACCGGAATCCTCGTCACGGGCGCCGCGTCCATGCGCGTCTATGGCGGCGCGTACATCAACACCGTCGACTCCGGTTCGTGCAATGCCATGAACCTGCAGAACAGCGGGGCGTTCCAGGCGGGGAGCACATCCATCCTGAACGGAGGATCGTGCGTCGACAGTGGCGTCTCCGTGTGTCCACCGACCACGGCGTATTCACCGGCCCTCGTCGACCCGTTTGCCGATCTTCCGGTCCCGTCGACGACGGGCCTGGCGAGTCAGGCCGGCTGTCCGTCCGGCAAGGCGCAGCCCGGTGTGTACGCGGGCAACCTGACGTTCGGGAGCAGTAACTGCGAGTTGCAGTCCGGCATCTACGTGCTGCGGGCCGGATTCACTCTCGGCAACGGCGCCCAGGTGACGACCGCGCCCGGCGGCGTGTTGATCTACATGACGGGCGGCGCGTTCAGCGTCGGCGGCGGCGCGGCGCTCACGCTGACCTCGATGACCGCGGGCCCGTACGCCGACGTCGCCCTCTGGCAGGCGGCCGCCGACACCTCACCGATCACGTTCTCCAACGGCGGTGCACTGCGCTTCAACGGCGCGATCTACGGGCCGAAGGCGCAACTCGTGATCACGGGCAATGCGCAGACGCCGTACGCGACGGCCATCGTGGTCCAGACGATCTCCCTCTCCAACAGCGGCGCAATCAGTGTCGGCGACCCGTCACCCACACCACTGTCGATCAGCGCGTCGCCGCCGACGAGTGCGTGGACGGTGAACCGCGCGTTCCCGACGACGACGCTGGTGCCGGGCGGGGGCGACGGCAACTACACGGTCACCATGACCGGCCTCCCGGCGGGCGTGGCGTTCAATCCCGTCACGCTCGTGCTCTCGGGCACGCCGAGCACGGTCGGGGCAACGTCCGCGACGATCAAGGTGAAGGACGACCTCGGCGACAATCCGATCACCGTTGCCTATCCGACGACCGTCAACGCGGTGCCGTCGATCACGACCGTTTCCCCGCTGCCCGACGGCGAGGTGACCGACGCGTATCTCGCGGGCATCTCGACGACGGCGGGGACGAGCCCGTTCATCTGGTCGCAGACCGGCCTGCCCGGAGGGCTCGCGATGAGCTCGACGACGGGCGCGATCACCGGCACGCCGACCGTGTCGGGTCCGTTCACGGTCGTCGTCACGCTCACCGACGCGTCCGGCAGCGCCGTCAACAAGAGCTTTGCGCTCGCTATCACCACCCCGCCCTTGATCGCGACCGTGTCACTGCCCGCCGGCGAGAAATCACTCGCGTACTCGGCGACGCTTGTCGGATCCGGTGGAACAGCGCCGTACTCCTGGCAGGCTTCGGGCCTGCCGAGCGGTCTGACGCTCAACCCGACCTCGGGCGTCATCTCGGGCACGCCGAACGGCACCGCGGGCACGACATCGCTGACCGTCACCCTCACGGACGTGGTCGGCGGAACCGTGTCGAAGAACCTCACGATCGCCATCGCCGACCAGCCGAGCATCGTCAGCGTGGCACTGACGAACGGGACGGGCACCGCGGGGACGATCGAAGCCGGCGACCAGGTCACCATCGTGTACTCCTCGCAGATGAGCGTCGCCGGCTTCTGTTCGACGTGGACGAACAACGCGGCGGATCAGGCGCTGACCACGAACAGCGACGTGACGGTGTCGATCTCGAACAGCACGACCGACGTGCTCACCGTCACGAGCGCGGCGTGCCCGTCGTTCACCTTCGGATCGATCAACCTCGCATCCGCGGCCTACGTCAGCGCGGCCACGACGTTCAAGGGCACCGGCACCGGTGTCTCGAAGATCAACTGGACGACGGCTACACATACCCTCGTGATCACGCTCGGCGCGAAGGCAACCGGCACGGTTGCCAACGTCGCGACGCTCGTGGCTCCGATCTACACCTCGGCCGGTTCGATCCAGGATCCGGCCGGTGCGCTCGTCGGCAACTCCCCCTTCACGGTAAGTCCCGCCGCCAAGCGCTTCTGAGCGCAGCCGATTCGACCGTTGGGCACTCGTGACGGAGACCAATCTGCGCCGGAGAGAGGCGTCGAAGCTCACGTCTTCCGACGCGGCGGTCCGCGTGCGGCCGCTCGGGGGCCGAAGCTC
>JAUZEI010000071.1 GCA_030839105.1 Actinomycetota bacterium | reverse complement strand
CGGGCGGCAGTCCGCTGCTGTACCAACATCTGTTCTGGTTCTGGGGCCACCCGGAGGTGTACATCCTGTTCGTCCCCGCCACCGGAATGGTCTCGATGATGGTGACCGTGTTCTCGCGGCGCGCGCTGTCGGGTTACGTATGGATCGCGACGTCGTTGGTGTCGGTCGGATTCATCAGCTTCGGTGTCTGGGTCCATCACATGTTCGCGACCGGGATGCCGGCGCTCGCACTCGCGTTCTTCTCGGGCGTCAGCCTGCTCATCACGATCCCGAGTGGGGTGCAGTTCTTCGCGTGGATCGCGACGATGTGGAAGGGGAAGGTCGAACTGACCGTCCCCATGCTGTTCACGGTCGGGTTCCTGCTCATCTTCCTGCTCGGCGGCATCACGGGGGTGATGGTGTCGATCCTGCCCTTCGACTGGGCCGTCACCGACAGCTACTTCATCGTCGCCCACCTCCACTACGTGCTCAACGGCGCGGTCGTGTTCCCGATCTTCGGCGCGCTCTACTTCTGGTTGCCGAAGATGACCGGCCGCATGTTGAACGAACGGTTGGGCAAGCTCAGTTTCTGGGTGATGTTCGTAGGTTTCAATCTCACGTTCTTCCCGATGCACATTTTGGGTGTGCTCGGCATGCCGCGCCGCGTGTGGACCTACAGCAACGGACTCGGCTGGGATTCGCTGAACGCGATCGTGAGCCTCGGCTCGGCGGTGTTCGGCCTCGGCACGGGCATCACGTTGCTCAACTGGTTCCTCAGCATGCGGCGCGGTCGAAGGGCGCCCGCCGATCCATGGGGCGGCGACAGTTTGGAATGGGCAGTCGAATCGCCGCCGCCCGAATACAACTTCGCGGAGATCCCGGTCGTGGATGGTCGCCATCCGTTGTGGGAGGGCGGCGTGGCATCCGCGCTGCCGGTGATCGACGAGAGCGCGCCCGCGCTACCACCGGCGGTTCGTTCGCTCGCGCTCGAAGGTGCGTTCGAGAAGACGTCGACGATCACGAGCGGACGCGACACCCGACCCTCGGACGTGCTCGAGATCCCGGCGCCGACGGTCGTTCCGTTCGTCGTCGCGTTCGGTCTCGCCGGGTTCTTCCTCGGCCTGCTGATCGAAGCCCAGGTGGTGGGCGTTCTCGGAGTCGCGATCGCGGTCGCCGCGGTGCTCCGTTGGCTCTGGACCACGGACACGGACCGCCGATGAGCGCGGCGCTCGACCTCGACCTCGTTGCGCCGACCACCAAGCCGGTGCACACCACCGCGTGGTGGGGCATGGCGACGCTGATCGCCACGGAGTCGATGGTCTTCGTCATCCTGCTCGGCGCCTATTTCTTCCTGCGTGCGTCCGCGCCGCAGTGGCCGCCCGGCGGAATTCCGGCCCCCGAGTTGAAGCTGGCGGTCCCGTTCAGCTTCGTGTTGTGGGGGAGCAGCGTGCCGGTGTTCTACGCGGAGGCGGCGATCCGGCGGGGTTCGCAACGGGGCCTGCGCGTCGGGCTGCTCGTCAGCGCCGTCATGGGCGCGGCGTTCCTTGCGTTCACGCTGAAGGATTTCGCCGACCTCACCTTCGGCTGGCGGGACAACGCCTACGGCTCGATGTTCTACACAATTGTCGGTCTGCACGCGTTGCACGTCCTGATCGGCCTGTGCATGAGTGTCGCGGTCCAGATCAAGGCGTGGCAGGGGAAGTTCAGTGCGACCCGACACATCAGCGTCGAGGTGTTCGGCCTCTACTGGCACTTCGTCGACGTGGTGTGGGTGTTCGTCTTCGCGTCGCTCTTCTTGTCGGAGGCCTGGCGATGAACATCGTCGAGATCAAGCGCATCGAGCGCGCGCCGACGCTCCGGCGCGGAGTCGAGGTGTGGTACGCCGCGTTCGGCGGAATCGCGGCCTGGACCGTGCACCTGTTGTTCGTCGCCTCGTTCGAGCACTGGACGTTTCTGCATTCTGAATACGGCTGGACGTTGCACGCCGCGACCGCGGTGTGCACACTCGCGACGGTCGCCGCGATGCTGCTCGCCCGCCGCCTCCTGATCACGGCGGCGGGCAGCGACCCGGCCTCGAACGACGACGCGGGCCAATTGCTCTTCCTGGCCCAGCTCGGTCTCCTCGTCGGCGCGATCAATCTCGCGCTGATCCTGCTGGAGGGCAGCTACGTGCTGTTCATTCCCCGTGGCTGATCCCCTCGCGCTCCTGGTCGTGGTCGTCACCGGCGTCGCGTACGCGCTCGGCCGGGAGCGTTGGAACCGGCGCGCGGCGCGTTCGATGGTCGCCACCCGCGAGCTCGCCCTGTTCGGCGCCGGCCTCGTGACGATCGCGGTCGCGCTCGTCTCGCCGATCGACTCCGCCGCCGACACCTCGTTGCCGGCGCACATGGTGCAGCACGTCCTGCTGCTGACCGTCGCCGCCCCCTTGCTCGCGTTCGGGATGCCGCTGCCGACGCTGCTGTGGGCCCTCCCCACCCGGCTTCGCCGGCGCTCGGTCGCGTTCACGCGAAAGTTGATGCGCCACCACGACCGTCATTTCCCGACGTGGATCGTGCTCATGCTCGTCGTCGAGGCGTTGGTGATGTTGGGCTGGCACCTCCCCGTCGCGTACGAGGCGGCGATCCGGCACCCGGGAATCCACGCCGTCGAACACGTGAGCTTCGTCCTCGCCGCGACGGCGGCGTGGTGGTCGGTGTCGACGGCTCGGCGCAGCCTGCGGGGCGCGGCCGCGATCGCCGGGCTCTTCGGCTCGATTCCCGGCATGGCGTTGGGCGCGGCGATGGTGCTCGCGCCGCGACCCTGGTATCCGATCTACGTACGGGGGAGCGCGGCGGACGCGCTCTCGAACCAGCAGCTCGCGGGAGTGATCATGTGGGCGTTCGGGGGCATGGCCGCGGTCGTCGCCGGTGCCGCGCTGTTCGCGGCGTGGCTCGCGAGCGAGCCGACGGACGCGTCGTCGCGCATCGCACGCATCCCCAGCCGGGCAACCCGATGACCGACGAGCCCGTCGTCGAGCACGGCGGGGACCACGGCGCGGAGCACGGCGTCGATGCCGCTGGGGGTTCCGTCGCCCGTTGGGTAGACGACCGGCTGCGGGTGTCGAAGTTCGCCGACAGCGTGCTCAATCACGTGTTCCCGGACAACTGGTCGTTCCTGCTCGGCGAGATCGCAATGTACTGCTTCGTCATCCTCGTGCTGACGGGCGTGTTCCTCACGTTCTTCTTCAACGACAGTCAGCAAGAGGTCGTGTACCACGGGGCGTACAAACCGCTCGAGGGCGTGCGCATGTCGGAGGCGTAC
>JAUZEI010000023.1 GCA_030839105.1 Actinomycetota bacterium | reverse complement strand
GTCGACACTTCGTTTGCGCGGTCCTTAGAAATCCTCACGTAGAGGGCGCATCGTCGGGACTCGGCCGCCTTCGTCCGCTTGGCTGCCACTGTCGTATCCTAGACGAACGTAATCAGTGGCGCGCGTTCCGACCTCCCGTGAGGGGAATGGGCATCAGAGATGCAGCAGGCCGTGAACGACGGTGTCGAACAAGCCGCCGATCAGATTCGTGTGCTTCGCCCAGGTGAGGACGAGGCCGGCGATGGCGCCCGCGGAGATCATCACCAGCGCATATTCGGCAGTGCTCTGGCCCGCCTCGGAACGATCCGAGCGGTGTACCAACGAGTGCAGAACGTTGGACAAGAGTTGCAACACGAACGACCTCCCAGGTCGACGAACGCACGCCGCGCGTGCGCGAACGGTTGCGGGGAAGGCAGGCGTCAGCCGCTGATCCCGGCGACGATCACCGGAACCACGGTCAGCAGCGCGAAGGCGGGCAGGACGCAGCCCACGAGAGGGAAGCAGAGCCGGACGGGCACCGTTCGGGCGCGGGCCTCGGCCCGGCGCCGGAGGTCGGCCCGCAGTTCGGTGGCGAGCCGCGCGAGGGCGGGCGCCGCCGGCGATCCGAGGCGCGCGCTCGTGCGCAACGTTTCGGCGAGCCCGCGCGCACCCGGTGCGCGCCGACCGAGCCCTCTCAGCGCGTCGTCGAAGGACTGACCGGTCGCGCACGCGCGCAGAGTCGAGTCGAACTCCCGCGCGACCAGCGGCGGACACCAGCGGGCCCCGAGCTGCACGGCGAGATAGGGCGTATGGCCGGCGGCCACTCCGACGCCGACGAGATCGACCGCCACCGCGATCTGGCGCGCCATCTCGTCGTCGAGTCGCCGGCGCCGGCGCGCGCTTCGGGGCGCGCGCAGCACTCGACCGAAGCTGCGCACGGGCGGACACGCCGCGACCCCGGCGAACGCGCGCCAGAACGGTCGGACCAGCCGCCGTCGCTCCCGGCACGTCTCGCGGGGCAACAAGGCGCGGGCACGTTGCGCGGCGGAGATCCGGCGGCCCAGAGCGACGAACGGAAGCGCCACGACACCGGCCCATGCGACTGCGAGGATGCCGATCACGAGCGACTCCCGCTCCGGACGATCGAGCGCATCCACCACGCGCCCAACACTTCCAGTCCCAGCCCGAGCAACAGGCAGATCCGACCGAAGAGCGTGCCCGTGAGCACGTGCAACGCACCGGGATCGACCAGCGCGGACCATGCGATGTACGCAACCGGCGCGCCCCCGACGACGATCGCCGACATCTGTGCCTGCGACGACAACGCTCGTGCCTCCGCGGCGACCGCCAGCCGATCGCGCAGTGACGTGGCGAGCCCGTCGAGCGCGTCGGCCGACCGTCCGCCGACCGAAGCACACAGCGCGAGTGCACCCGCCGACGCGTCGACTCCAACTACGCGGCGCTCCCTCGACCACGCACCCAACGCTTCGGAGAGCGAAGCGCCGAGCCGCATCCGCGTGTCGACCCGCGCCATGTCGGACGCCAGCGGTCCGTCGCCGGCGGCGACCGCGCCGACAGCCGTGGCGATCGTCCCGCCCGACCGCAGTTCCGACGCGACCCGTTCGAGGGTCTCCGGCACGGCGACCGCGATCTGGCGCGCCCGGCGTTCGTGAAGGCTCAACACGACGATCGGCGCGCCCGCGGCGACTGCAACTGCGAGCCCGAGCGCGATCTGAGGTCCGCCGAAGCCGAGCCCGACGACCGCTGCGACCGTCACCGACCAGAGCCATGTCGACAACGCGCGTTGCACCGGGACGTCGATGGCGGCGGCTTCGAGCGCGCCCTCGACCCGAACGCCGAGCCAGGGCGGTATTCCCCTCCCCGGTCGGGCGCGGTCGGGCCGGAGGCGGTCGGTCACCGCGTAGCGACGCGCCGCGGACGCGCACCGACCCGCGACGAACACGCCGACGACTCCGACGATCAGCGCGCGCACGAGGTCCACTCCCGAGCGAGGTCGACCTCGGGCCGACGGGCGGGACGGTCGGGCGGGGAGCACGCGGTCAGACGACCGTCGACCCGCGTCAACAGATTCCGCGTTCGCGCATCTCCACCGGTCCCCAGCTCGGCGACCGCGGTGATGACGCGCCGACCGTCGAGGCCGCGACGAACCTGCACGATTCCGTCGATCGCCGCCACAAGCTGTTGGCGGATTGCGGGAAGCGGCAACGGCACGTCGGAACAGAGCGCGAGCGTCTCGATGCGTGCGAGCGCGTCGTCGGGACTGTTCGCGTGCACGGTCGAAAGCGACCCGTCGTGTCCGGTATTGCAGGCTTGCAGCATGTCGAGCGCCTCGCCGCCCCGGACCTCACCGACGACGATCCGATCGGGCCGCATGCGCAGCGCGCTGCGCACCAGATCTCGCACGCACAATGCTCCCGTTCCCTCCGCGTTGGCCGGACGCGCTTCGAGCCGCACGACATGGGGCTGGACGAGTTGCAATTCGGCGGTCTCCTCGATCGTGACGATGCGTTCGGCGGGGTCGATGGCCCGGGCCAGCGCGTTGCAGCATGTGGTCTTGCCCGAGCTCGTCGCGCCGGAGACGACGAGGTTCCAGCCCGCGCGCACGAGCGCGTCGAAGTAGGAGCCCACCTCGCGCTCGAGCCCGAATGCCGACAGCGGCACCGCCCGCGCACCGAAACGACGGATGGAGACACACGGACCGTCGGGCGCGAGCGGCGGCAGCACGGCGTGCAGACGAGAGCCGTCGGCCAGTCGCGCGTCGACCATGGGTGACGAGCGATCCAAGCGCAATCCGAGCGGGGCGACTACGCGTTCCACGATCCGCACGATCGTCGCCGCGTCGATCTGGCACGCGACCTCGACGAGCCGCCCGGCGCGCTCGACGAACACCCGGTTGGGTCCGTTCACCATGATCTCGGTGACCGACGCGTCGTCGAGCAACGGCTCGAGCGGACCGAGGCCGCCCACGTCGTCGACCAACTCGTCGAGCACGACGTCGACGGTGGCCGGGGCGAGCAGGGGCGCTTCCTCACGGAGCATGCGTGCGAGCCGGGCGCGTAGCTCGGGACGTTCGAGCAGTGCCGGATCGAAGGGCGCATCGAGGAGTTTTCGCTGCAACGTGGCGCGCAGCGCGGGATCGTGCGGCGCCGCGTCCCGGACGGCGCGACTCATGCCGCCTCCTCGTCGCCGAAGCAACCGGCGCGCAGCAGGGCGTGATGCAACGGCCGGCCGAGGCTGTCGGGCAGCCGACCGGGCAGCACGCCCGCGTCGACCGCCCGCGCGATCGACGTACGCGCCGCGATCGTGGCGAGTACCGGAAGCCCGAGCACGTCCTCCACGTCGGGTGCGCCGAGTGACCGGCCGTGTTCGTCGATCAGGACGGCGCCGATCGCCTCGGAGATCGCGGGGTGCCGCACCGCGCGCCGAAGCGCGAGGTAGCAGCCCCGTACGACGACGATGTTGAGCCCCGCCACCTCGGCGAAGGCGCGCGCGGCGGGGTTGTCGAGCCGCCCGAGGTCGCAGACTCCGGGCCGGGGATCGGCATCTAGCGCGAGCGCGAGCACCGCGCCCGCTTCGGGAACGGGCTGATCACCTTGCATCTCGCCGGCCGGAAGAAGGTCGAGACGCGGTGCGACGTTGACCGCGAGATGTTCGAGCGCGTCGGTCGGCGCCGCGGGACCGGCGCGCATCCAATCCAACAGACCGGGCACCGGATCGTGCGCGAGCCCGAGGACCGCCGGCTGATCGCCGGAAAGATCGATGATGCGGGCGTCGGTTTCGCGCGCCATCACCAGCGCCGCCGCAGCTGCGATCACCGAAGTGCCGGAGCCGCCCTTCGGCGACCAGAAACACACGAGCATGGAGCTCTCCCCACGTCGGGGCGCGGGCCCGACGACGGGCGGCGCGCGACAACACGACGGGGAAGGAAAGGGGAAAGCGATGCGCACGATATGTGCGCGCCACGCGCAGGTCAAGAGGCGAGTACGACAGAACCGCGAACCGCAACGCGAAATGTCGCGCATTGGAACGTAGGCTGACGGCCGTGGAGGCTGCGTTCTTCGATCTCGACAAGACCGTGATCGCGACGAGCTCGGTCATGGCGCTGGGCGGCACGTTCTACCGAGACGGCTTGATCTCGAAGCGCACGATCGTGCGCGGTCTGTACGCGCAGGTCGTGTATCTGCTCGTCGGCGCCGACGACAACAAGATGGAACGCATGCGCGAAGCGATGCTTGCGCTGACCAAAGGCTGGGACCAGCAACACGTGAAGGAGCTCGTGCGCGAGACGCTCGATGTCGTGCTGACACCGATCATCTACGCGGAAGCGCTGGAGCTGATCGAAGAGCACCGCAAGGCCGGGCGCAAGACGGTGATCGTGTCGTCGTCACCGGCGGAAACGGTCGAACCGATCGGCGAGTATCTCGGTGTCGACGACGTCATCGCCACGCGCGCACGGCTCGACGCCGAAGGCCGCTACACCGGCCAGCTCGAGTTCTATGCGTACGCCGCGCACAAGGCGGATGCGATCCGCGAGATGGCGGTCGCCGAAGGCCTCGACCTCGCGGGGTCGTACGCCTACTCGGATTCGATCACCGATCTTCCGATGCTCGAGCTCGTCGGACACCCGGTCGCGGTCAATCCCGATCGGGAGTTGGTCCGCGTCGCGCGCGAACGCGAATGGGACGTGCGGTTCTTCCAGCGCCCCGTCCGTCTCCGGGATCGAGTGCCCGTTCCGCCGAAGGGTCCGACACTCGCGGCCGGTGGAGTAGCGATCGCCGCGGGGACCGCGGTCGGCGTGTACATGTGGCTGCGCAAACGCACGTCAACCGCCAACGGCTAGCGCCCGCGCACCCAACTCGACGCGCACCGCTATCGACGTGCACACGGGCCGGAAAGTGAAAGACGTGTGCGGGGAGCCTGGACGACCCTCCACACACGCCGCTTCACGTTCGAGACTCAGGCTTCGCGCACCTTCTTGGCGATGACGGCACCGAGTGCGACGAGCACGAGGAGCAACAGCAATTTCTTCACGAACAACCTCCTGCTGACAGCGACGCCGAGACCTTAGCGGCTCCGATCGCGGCGCGTCCGGGACGGGTTCGATTGCCCGCTTCCAATGCCCTATTCCGATCCAGGCCTGCGGCAAGCTGCCAATCAATCGCGACCGCGGTGCGAGCCGTCGTCGCCGTGATCGCCGGCGTCGTTACCCCCGCCCGCGCGAGTGGTGTCGTGGTGGCCGGAGTCATCGCCGGAGCGGCCCTCGTTTGCACCGCTCTGATGGGCGGGGTCCTGGGCGTCGTCCTGATCGGCGTCGCCATGATCCCCGCCTTTGTCGTCGTCGGGTTCGACGCTGGTCGGGGTGGTCGGCGCGAGCGTCGTACTGGTCGACTCGACGGTGGTCGAGGTGGTGGCTTCTTCGACGGTCGTGTTCGTCTCGGGATCGGCGACGGTCGTCGAGGTCGCGCCCAGGGCGGGGCGGCTGCCCGAGGCCCCGGCCCGTTGCGGATGAGCACTGACGACCTTCACGCTCGTTGCGGAGGTGCTCGTCTCGCCCGCGGGATCGTCGGATTGCGAGCGGTGCCCGCTGGTCGCGGCGGCAACTCCGCCGACGCCCAGCACTACGGCCAGGCTCGCGGCCGCGGCCACGATCGTTCTGCGCGTTCCTCGCATGATCACTCCTGTCGATCGTGCCGTCCCGATCCTCATGAGCGAGACGAACGGTGTGGACACGCCGTGGCGCCCCGATCGGTTTGGCGCACGGCCGCAGGATCCGAAGAACAGCAGCTCCGACAGCAGCGCTCAGCTCTGAGTCACTTCGTGCGTCAGTTGACCGTCATGGTCGACCCGCACCCGGATTCGCCATCGAACCTGACCCTGGGCCGAATCGAAGCGGACCTCGATGTCGTCGGGCTGCGCGTTCTCGACCGATGCGCGGTACCCGCCGGCGGCCGAATCGTCCAACAGCTGCAGTTGTCCGTGCGCGAGGCGGACGGTGACGGTCCCACCGGCGGAGCCATAGGTGTGAACCTCCGGCGCGCGCGGCACGGTCGTCGACTGGGGACCCGATCCCTCGTGGCCGCGGTCGCCGCCGCTGCCCCCGCCGGACGGCCCCGGGCCGCCTTGACCACCGTTCGGCGCCGTGGCCGGGACGGTCGTCGGAGACGACGACGGGCCGCTCGAGGAACTCGAGTCCGACGGGCCGGAATGACCGGAGGAACGACCGGTGGTCGTCGGAGTCGGCGGGGGCGGC
>JAUZEI010000016.1 GCA_030839105.1 Actinomycetota bacterium | reverse complement strand
TCGGACAGCTCGAGCTCGACGACGGCGGTTACATCGTCACGCGCCCCGGTTCCACGGTGACCTCGGTCCCCGGAGTGTTCGCGGCCGGCGACGTGCAAGACCACATCTACCGCCAGGCGATCACCGCCGCCGGTTCCGGATGTATGGCGGCGCTCGAGACCGAGCGCTACCTCGAAACCCTCGCCGACGTGTCCACGTCGGTCGAGTAGAGAAAGGTTCCCTGTGTCTGACGGTATTCTGACGCTCACCGACGCCACGTTCGACGAGAGCATCGGCGCAGCCGATACCCCACTCGTCGTCGATTTCTGGGCCGAGTGGTGCGGTCCGTGCAAGATGATCGCGCCCGTGTTGGAAGACATCGCCAAAGAGCACGCCGGGAAGATCCAGATCGCCAAGCTCAACGTCGACGACAACCCGAACGTTGCGCGCCGCTACGAGGTGATGAGCATCCCGACGCTCCTCGTCATCGCCGACGGCGAGGTGAAGAAACGTCTCGTGGGCGCCAAGGGCAAGCCTCAGCTGCTCGAGGAGCTCGCCGAGTTCATCGATTGACCGATTCCGTCGTACTCCGGCGGGGCGACCGCGGTGCTGCGGTGCTCGACCTCCGCGCTCGGCTCGGACTGCGGGGCGCGGCCGGCGACAGCTTCGACGACCGGCTCGAGGCGGCAGTGCGCGAGTTCCAGGGCGTGCGGGGCCTGCGCGTCGACGGCATCTGCGGTCCGGAAACCTGGGGCGCGCTCATCGAGAGCGGGTTCCGGCCCGGCGACCGTCTGCTGTATCTCTCGTCTCCGATGCTCCGCGGCGACGACGTCGCCGAGATCCAACGTCAGCTGAACGCGCTCGGGTTCGACGCCGGTCGCGAGGACGGGATCCTCGGACCGGAGACGGAGACGGCGCTGCGCGAGTTCCAGCGCAATGAGGGCGCGACCCCCGACGGCGTGTGCGGACCGGCGACGCTTGCCGCCATCGCACGCGTGAACGGCCTCGCGGCGGGCTCGGTCGCCAGCGTCCGCGAACGCGAGACGCTGCGCCACGCTCCTCGCCGCCTCGACGGCTTGCGCGTCTTCCTCGTGGCCGAACCTGCCATGAGCGCGCTCGCCCACACGGTCGCGCAAGCCCTCGGCAAGCTGGGTGCGCTGGTGAATCCCGACGTCTCGGGTGCCGACGCCGGGATGCTCACCGCCGAGGCCAACCGCTTCGGTGCCGACGCCTTCGTCGCGCTCACCAACAGCGGCGATCCGGGGGTGCGCTGCGCGTACTTCTCGAACCGCGACTTTCGATCCGAGGGCGGTCACTGCCTCGCGTTGCGACTGACCGAGGCATTGCGGTCCGTGGTCGACGACGTCGACGAACCCGTCGGTCGCACGTACCGATTCTTGCGCGAGACCCGCATGACAGCCGTCGTGTGCGAACTCGTCGGTCGCGACGAGTCTGAAGCGCGGGCGCTTCTGACCACGCGCCTTCCCGATGTCACGCGTGCCATCGTCGAGGGTTTTCGACGCGGGCTCGAAGAACCCGTCCCCTAGCCCTCTGCTCGGACCGGGCCCTGACTCATCGCGCGGTAGATGCGCTCGAGGTCCTCGAGGTTCGCGAACTCGATCTGGACCCGACCGTGTCGGGCGCCCATCGTGATCTTGACGCGCGTCTCGAGGTAATCGCCCAGGAGCTCTTCGAGCTCCAGTAGTCCCGGCGGGCGCAGGCGGCCACCGGGGTCCGCCACCACGGCGGCGGTCTCGGTCGGCGGCGGGGCCGGCTCCTGCCGATTCCTGATGGCCTCTTCGACCTGACGGACGGAGAGGTCGTCGGCGATAACGCGCTTGGCGAGCTCCTCTTGGAACCCTCGATCCGGGGTACCGAGAAGCGCCCGGGCGTGACCCATGCGGATCGTGCCGTCCTTCAGGCACCGCTGAATCGATGGCGGCAGCTGCAGTAGGCGCAGCGTGTTGGTGATCGTCGCCCGACTCTTGCCGACCCGGGTCGCGACGTCGTCATGGGTGAGCGAGAAATCTTCGATCAGTTGTTGATACCCGGCCGCTTCTTCCAGGGGGTTCAGCTCTTCGCGCTGGACATTCTCGACGATGGCGTGCTGGAGCATGGCCGCGTCGTCCGCGACGCGCACCATCGCAGGCACGGTTTGCAGTCCGACTCGCCGCGCCGCGCGCCAGCGCCGCTCACCCGCGATCAGTTCGAATCCGCCGTCTTCGCCTGCCCGGACGAGCACGGGTTGAAGGATGCCGACCTCGCGAATCGAGTCGGCGAGCGCGGCGAGCGCCTCCTCGTCGAAATGCTCGCGGGGTTGCTGCGGGTTCGGACGAATCTCCGAGACGGGGATGTCGGCCAGGCCTCCGGCCTGTTCCGCAACCGTTCCCGTCGGGATCAATGCACCGAGACCTCTACCCAGACCTCCGGGCCGCGCCACGGCTCACCTCCTTCGCCAGTTCCCGATACGCGAGCGCTCCCCGCGAGGTCGAGTCGAATACGGTCACCGGCTGTCCGAAGGAGGGCGCTTCGGAGATACGCACAGTACGCGGGACGACGGTTCGGTACACCTTGGATCCGAAGTGCGCCCGGACTTCGCGCTCCACCTGCTCCGCGAGCTTCGTGCGGGCGTCGTACATCGTCAGCACGATGCCGCGGACGTCGAGGGCGGGATTCAGATTCGATTTCACCAGCGCGACGTTGCGGAGGAGTTGCCCGAGGCCTTCCAGGGCGTAGTACTCGCATTGGATCGGGACGATCACGTCGTCCGAGGCGGCCAACCCGTTCACAGTCAAAAGTCCCAGGGACGGTGGGCAGTCGATGAGGGTGAAGTCGTAGGAACCGGCAACCTGGGCAAGCGCCCGCCGCAGCTTCAGCTCACGAGAGAACGCGGGAACGAGCTCGATCTCCGCGCCGGCCAGGTCGATGTTGGCGGGAACCACGAAGAGGTTCTTGACGGTCGTCGGCTCCGTGCAGTCGTCGATCGGTGCGTCGTTCATGATGACGTCGTAGATCGATCCCTCGACATTGCGGTGGCTGATGCCCATCCCCGTCGTGGCGTTGCCTTGGGGATCGAGGTCGATCACGAGGACGCGGTATTCCAGCTCGGCGAGAGCCGCGCCCAGATTCACGGCAGTGGTCGTCTTGCCGACCCCGCCTTTTTGATTGGCGATCGAAATGACAAGGGGAAGTTCGACCGGAGCGTCATCGCCACCTCGGGCCCGTAGCGCTGCCAGCGCTTCGGGCGGAGGGGCGGGAATCGTGCCGACTTCAGGCTCGGAAGCGAGCGGCGCTTCGGTAGGAGCGTCGGCGGAGGCCGGATCGACCACCGACGCGCTCTCCGGACCGCCCGCGCCGACCGGGGAACCATCGTCCGGGGCGTTCCCGGCCTCCGCGACCACACCTTCGGTCGTCGTGCCGCCGAGGTCCATATCGTTCTCCCGCTCCTGCGTCGGAGCCGGACCCGCCGACCCTCTTCCGAACCAACGCCGTCTCTGGCCTTCTTGACTATTGCCTTGATTGCCGGCCTGATTCTGGGCGAGCGCGTCGTCAGATGCCATTTCTCGCCTCCCAAGGGACGTGATCGGCCGCACGGAACCGAGCGAGCCACCGGACCGAACGACTTTCGTCTACGGCGGGATGCTCATCGTGCGAGGCGGCGCATCGTACTACCGGATCTCACGAACACAACAGATGCCTCAGATGTTTCACGTGAAACGTCGCCCAGCCGCCCGCCCTACGTCTTTCCGCCGAGATGGTTGGCAGTGTTTCGGTCCGACGGACCGCCAGACACTTTGGTGACGCGGCTGCTGAACGTGCGAGCGTGCGAGCCGCGCCTGCGGTTCGGACCGTTTCCGCGAGAGGTTTCACGTGAACATCGCGGGCCGTCTGGCGCCGTTGACAAAGTTTCGAATTGAGGCACCGGTGTTCCACGTGGAACATCACCACAGT
>JAUZEI010000013.1 GCA_030839105.1 Actinomycetota bacterium | reverse complement strand
ACGCATCGGGTCGCCCTCGAAGTGCATCGGGTACGACGCGAACGGATTGTGGTGGTGCTCGGTGACGATCCGGCCGTACATGGCGTAAGAGTAGACGTCACCCGACTGATTGGACGGCGTGCCGATGGCGAACACGAGCGTGATACCGATGGCGGCGAGCAGCGGCTTCAACGGGAGCGTGCCGCGCGTCCAGCCCAGCGCGACGAGCAGGACCCAAGCGCCGAGCGCGACCGCGATGAGCGCGGCGCGCTGCGGAGGATTGAGCGACTCCACCGTGAGCAACAGCGTCGAGATGCAGACGGTCGCGACCGCGAGCGCGACATAGACCAGTATCCGGCCGGCCGGCTCCGACCGAGCCAGCGCGTTCCATCGCCCACGCGCGTCGTGTCTCATGGTCAGCATCGATCCCGCTCCCCCGGAAACAACCCTCCGATGTTAGGCGGAACCTTCACGCAACAGCCGTCGCAACGGCTTCCCAGGCCCGAGCGTGCTGGCGCTGGGCGGTGACACGGTCGACCGGGACGACGAGCACCCGCGTCGCATCGGGTTCCTCTCGCAGGAGCCCGCCCAATGCCGCGCAATCGACCCGCTCGGCGCGTACGCCGTGCGCGCGGGCGACCGCCACCAGATCGACCGACTGCGGCGTCGCGAAGAGCGGTTCGAACTCCGCCAGATCGTGCTGCGGCAAGTACGCAAAGATCCCGCCGCCCGAGTTGTCGACGACGACGAAGGTCGCAGGCACGCGGCCCGAACCGTCGTGCCGACCGCCGCCGAGCACGCCGCCGTCGAGCAAGCCATTCGTGTCGTGCAGGAAACACAGGTCGCCGCAGAGTGCGACGACAGGACCGTCGTGGGCACCCGCGATCCCAAGGGCCGTCGAGACGAAGCCGTCGATGCCGTTCGCGCCCCGGTTCGCCAGCACCGAGACGCCGGCGCGCGGCGCCATCGACCATTCGAGCGCGCGGACGGGCAGACTGGACGCGACGACGAGCGCGCCGCCGTCGGAAATCGACGCCGAAACGTCGCGTGCGATGCGTCCTTCACACGCGACGCTCTCGTCCAGCACTGTGTCCAGAGCGCGTCGCGCTCGTTGTTCGGCATCGATCCACTCGTCCGCCCACGCCGCGGACCCTCGAGTCGCGCCGAGCCCAGCAGTCACGGCGGCGAGCAACGCGTTGCCGTCGGCGCGCACCCGCTCGGACGCCGTGTGTTGCGGATCGAGCCACGCCGCATCCGGATCGACGAGCACCGTCGGCACACCGTCGAAAGCGGCGTTCGCGATCTTGCTCGTGACCGGTGCACCGATTCGCACGACGAGCTCGGGCCGGTGCGCACCGGCGAACGACTCGACGCGCAACAGACCCTCGTACGTCGAGATCGCGTGCGAACCCGTGCGGAGCTGCGACAGCGGATCAGCGATCACCGGCCAACCCGCGGCGCGCGCGAACGCCTGCGCGACCGAAGCGCTGACCCCTGCACCCCACCCCGCGACGAGAGCCCCGTTCGGCTCGTCCCGTACGAGCGTGGTGAGGCGATCGACCTCGGAAGGGTCCGGATCGACGCGCGGTGCCGTCGATCGGATCCACGGACCGCCGGGTGCGCGTCCGGGCGCGTCGAGCAACGGTGAGCCGGTCGGTACGAGGGGCTCGCGGAACGGCAGGTTGAGGTGCACCGGTCCCGCGGGTGGTCCCTGCGCCTCGGCCACCGCCCGCGCCGCGAGCGCGCGCCAGCGACCGTTCGTCTCGGACGCGGTGCCGGCCACCTCGGGCGCACCCGGATCGTGGAACCACCGCACCGCCCCGCCGAAGAGGTGCGCCTGATCGATCGTCTGACCGGCACCCCAGTCGCGTAGTTCGGCCGGTCGATCCGCCGTGCACACGAGGAGAGGGACGCGGGCGTGATGGGCCTCGACCACGGCCGGATGCAAGTTCACGGCCGCGGTGCCCGAGGTGCAGCAGACGATCGCGGGCCGGCCGCTCGCGAGACCGATGCCAAGGCCACGGAACCCGGCCGACCGTTCGTCGAGCACAACGTCGACGCGCATACGACCGTCGCGCACGAGCGCCAGGGTGAGCGGGGTGTTCCGCGAACCGGGCGACACCACTGCCGCAGTAATCCCGTTACGGACCCACTCGTCGACCAGCGTCCGCGCGAACGAGGTCGTCACATCGACGCCGCTCACCGCGGCACAATGCCTGCATGAGGTCCCCGACGGGACGCGGCGCACCACCGCGAGTGGTCCTGGTTCCCGGCTTCACGCAGACGGCCGCGTCGTGGCGAGGTGTACGGGCGGTGCTCGACGAGTCGTGCGAAGTCGTCTCGCTCGACGTGCCCGTGCGCGACTCCTTCGAAGCGACCGCGACCGCGATCGGGACGCGTGGTCGGCGTGCGGTGTACGTCGGGTACTCGATGGGCGGCCGGCTCGCGCTGCGGTTGGCTCTCGACCGTCCCGACCTCGTGCAGGGCCTCGTGCTCGTGAGCTCGACGGCGGGAATCGCCGAACCCGATGCGCGGGCCGACCGCGTCGTTGCCGACGAGACCCTGGCCGAGTCGGTCGAACGCGACGGCGTCGACACGTTCCTCGAACGCTGGCTCGCGCAACCGCTGTTCGCAACCGTTCCATCCGGCGCGGCGGGCCTCGCCGAGCGGCGCGGCCTGTCGGCGAGCTACATCGCACACTGCCTGCGCGTGCTCGGCGCGGGGGCCATGGACCCGATGTGGGACCGGCTCGCCGAGCTCGAGATGCCGATCGCACTCGTGACGGGAACGACGGATGCCAAGTACGAAAAGCTCGCGCTCACGATGCTCGAACGCATGCGCGGAGACGCCGTGCACGTACGGCTCGACGGCGGCCATGCGTTGCCCCTCGAACAACCGGCGGTACTCGGGGGATTCGTCGCGTCGTTCGCTGATCGTCACCGCTAGCCGACCCATAGTCCGATCGCGAGCAGGACGCACAGCACGAGCTGGAACCGGACCGTGCCCACGAGCGCCGCGATCAGGCCGGCTGGATCCTGGCGCGTCAACATGGCGCGGACGGGCGCGATGGCGAGCGGAAGTGCGATGACCGCCAACAGCCCGCTCGGTACGAACGCTCCGCACGCGACGACTGCGACGATGGCACCCACGATGCACACGACGTACAGCACGCGCGCCCGCGCCGCGCCGATGCGCACCGCCACGGTGCGCTTGCCCGTGACGCGGTCGGTGTCGACGTCGCGCACGTTGTTCGCCAGCAGGATTCCGCACGCCGGGAGACCGGCCGCGAGCGCCGCAACCCAGGTGACGCCGGGCAGCGTCCCGTGCTGCACGTACGCGCTACCGAGGGTCGCGACGAAGCCGAAGAACACGAGAACCATGACCTCGCCCAGACCGATGTAGCCGTAGGGCTTCGGGCCGCCGGTATAGGTCACGGCCGCCGTGATCGCCGCAACCCCGACGAGCAACAGCCACGGGGTAACCACGAGCGAGAGCACTGCGCCGACCACCGCCGCGAACGCGAAGGCGAGGATCGCCGCGTTCCGGACGGCGCGCGGGGTCGCGAGGCCGGTAGCGGTGAGTCGCACCGGACCCCGCCGTTGCGCGTCGGTTCCGCGCACGCCGTCGGAGTAGTCGTTCGCGAAGTTCACGCCGACCTGAAGCGCGAGCGCGACGGCCGCCGCGGCTGCCGCACGCGGCCAGTCGATCGGTCCGTCGAGCGAACCCGCGGCGGTGCCGACGAGGACCGGAGAGATCGCGGCTCCCAACGTCTTCGGCCGCGCACCCTGATACCAGAGCTTCGCAGTCGTCATGCGCGGGTCGTCATGCGCGGGTCGTCAGGCGCGGGTCGTTACGGGCGCTTCGGGAAGCGCTCGAACTCCGGACGGCGCTTCTCCAGGTACGCG
>JAUZEI010000691.1 GCA_030839105.1 Actinomycetota bacterium | reverse complement strand
GTACCGCGACTTCCTCGACGCGCAGACCCAGGCGGTCGTTCCGTACGCGAACGCCTTGGTGAAACTTCCGTCGTACCTGCAGCAGCTCGAGATGGAGAGCAACGGCAAGTCGGTGCGCACCGATGGTTCACCGGTCGACGCGCCGACGGGCGAGATCGTGTGGGGAACCGTTGGAACGAACGGACAGCACGCGTACTTCCAGCTGTTGCACCAGGGCACCGCGTTGGTGCCGATCGACTTCATCGGCTTCGATCGTCCGCAGCCCGATCACGAGCTCGGTGACCAGCAGGACCTGCTCGTCGCGAACCTGTTCGCGCAGGCCGAAGGGCTCGCATTCGGCACCGACGACCCGTCGTTGCCGCCCTACCGGGTGATGCCGGGCAACCGGCCGTCGTCGACGTTGATGGCGTCACAGCTCACACCGTTCGCGCTCGGAGCGCTCGTCGCCGCCTACGAGCACAAGGTGCTGACGCTCGGCACGATCTGGGGCATCGATTCTTTCGACCAGTGGGGAGTCGAGCTCGGCAAGCAGCTCGCCCAGAAGATTGCGGTCGAGATCGCGGCTGCCGACGATTCGGACCTCGCGCACGACCCGTCGACGAACGCCCTGATCCGGCGCTATCGACGGCGTTCCTCCTAGGCTGGCGGCATGGGTCAGCCGATCACGGTGACGGTGCGCGCGGGTGCTTCGCCGGATATTCGCTTCTTCGAGTGCGACCGATCGCTCACGGGCATGGCGATCGAGGTGTACACGGAGGATTCCCCGATGCGCTCGGGCGACAGGCCGCCCGACGTGCTGGCCCGCCGGCTGCTCGAGGCGCGTGCGCGCAAGGTCACGATCTACTCCAACGTCGTGACCGTCGAAGCCCCCGAGGACGTGTGGCCCGCACTCGAGCCCCGGGCCGTCTACACGATCGAGCACCTCTTCGAGTTCTACGGCGACGACGCAGGTTGGTCGTTCGAAGCCCGCGGCGTCGAGCCCGAGATCTCCAAAGTCCAGTAGCTCCGGCGCGCGGACGCTCGAACCGGGCCGGGGCCGACTCGGTAAGTTCGCGCGATGGGCAACTTGATCTACTCGGCGATCACATCGCTGGACGGCTACATCGCGGACAAGGACGGTAACTTCGATTGGGCCGCGCCCGATGCGGAGGTGCACGCCTTCGTCAACGACTGCGAACGGTCGGTCGGCACGTACCTGTACGGACGCCGGATGTACGAGACGATGGTCTACTGGGAGACCGCGCCGACCGCTCCCGACCAATCGCCCGTCGAGCGGGACTACGCGGAGATCTGGCAGGCGGCCGACAAGGTCGTGTACTCCACGACACTCGATGCTGATGCGGCATCCAGCGCCCGGACCCGGATCGAGCGCAGCTTCGACCCCGAAGCGGTTGCGCAGATGAAAGCCGCGGAGGAACGCGGCATATCGGTAGGCGGTCCCCACCTCGCGGCGCACGCGATCCGGGCCGGACTCGTCGACGAGCTCCAGCTGTTCGTCACGCCGATCGCCGTGGGCGGCGGCACGCACGCTCTGCCGGACGATGTGCTCGTGGGCCTCGAACTGCTGGACGAACGCCGTTTCGGCAACGGCACGGTCTACCTCCACTACCGGACGCGCGCGGCAAACGAGTAGGCCCGCCTCGACAATCATGCCGCCCTCGAGGGAGGTTGGCGGAGTTTGCGTTTCCCGGTGCCGGGATCGCGTACGCCGAGTTGCCAGCCGCCCGATTTGAGTCGGTGGTGGCGGTAACAGAGCCAGCCGAGGTTCGCGAAGCTGGTTTGTCCGCCGAGGGCGTGGTCGTGGACGTGGTCGCGTTCGAGGTAGCCGCGGTGGTGACACTCCTCGATGTCGCACTCGCGCCCGCTCACGACGAGTGCGGTCAACACTTCGGCCGGAACACGCCGCCCGAGATGCGCGACCGTGGTGATGTCCTTGCCCTTCTTGATGACCGCGGTGAGGAACGCGGACCCGAGTAGCTCGGTCACCCAACCGACGTCGACCGGGCCGACCCCAGGGATCTCGCACACCTCGCCATCAGCGACCCCGCCTCGCACCAACGTGCCGTGTGAGACCAGAATGTGCACCGTCGCGTCGACGCCCTTGGTCGCGGTCGAGACCGTTCCCGCGGTCTCGGTTGGATCGCCGAGTACGAATCCGGCGACCGCGTCGGCGGCATAGGCGTCGTTGGACTCGTTGTCGACGGGGTTCTTGTGATCCCGGAAGATGCGCTGCACCTGCTTCTCGATCGCAGCCTTCAGTGCACCGCCGACCTCGGGTGCGTAGCGGAATCGCCCGGCCCACATCCCGTCGGCGTCGGTCCAGCTCCGGAACTCGCGTTGCGCGTGGTGCCGCTTGCGCCGCGCGGCCGGATCTTCGACCCGCGCCCGAGCCGCGACGCACGCGTCCTGTAACGGCACGAGGCCGTGCTTCGCGATCGCCAGCAACTCGGCTTCCGCACTGGGGTTGTGCGAGGCCGCACCCGCGATCAACTGGGCTTCGCGTCCCGACAGGCGTCCCTCGCGCACCGCCCGATCGGTGGCGGGCAGTCCCTCCAGCTTCGTTGCAGTCTCGATCGCGCCGCGCACCTCGCCGACGCCGACGCCGAGCGAACGCGCGACCGACGCGGCCGCGCTCTGCGAGCCACTGTGGGTTTCCGCGACGCGCCGCGCGGCCTTCGCCACCATGCCGTCGACAACACGACGAATCGAGCCCAGCTCGTCGACCACCCGCACCGCTTCGGCCGCCGACAACGAGGACGCGTCGAACGCCAGGGCGATCTCATCCAACATGCTGCGGGCCGACATCAGCGAGGCGAACATATGTTCGTAGAGTAGCGAGGAGGTGTGCCACATACCCGGTAGGCCTGACCCGCCGCCGCCCTTGCAGACCCGAACATATGTTCGCTATCTTCGAGCCGTGGTCGCAACCCCGATTTCCCCCACTCTGCCCCGGCGCGACGAGCACGCCCGAGCGCAGTTGCGCGCGGCCGCGAACCGGGCCGCTCCGACGGTCCTGGCCGGTGACCGCCTCCTCACCGTCCCCGGTCTGATCGGTGAGCTCCTCCCGGCGGGCGGTATTCGACGCGGCAGCACGGTCGCGCTCGATGGGCCTCCGGGTGCGGGGTCGACGACCGTTGCATTCCTCCTCGCCGCGGCAACCACCTCCGTGGGCGAGTGGGCGGCGGTCGTCGATCCCGACGGAACATTGGGCGCGCGGGCCGCGGCCGAGATGGGGGTCGCGTTGGAACGGTGCGCGATCGTCCGCCGGGTCACGCCCGATCGATGGTCGACAGTTGTCGGTGCTCTTCTCGACGGTGTCTCGCTCGTCGCGGCCGCGGTCCCCCCGGCTTTGCGGCCCGGCGACGCCCGCCGGCTCACGGCCCGAGCACGCGAGCGCGCAACCGTGCTCGTTGCACTCGGACCGTGGCCGGCAGAGGCGACCTTCCGCCTCCAAGCCGTTGGCCGCGACTGGTCGGGCCTCACAACGGGGGGAGGCCTCCTCGCGCCCGATGTCGTCGACGTGCGCGTCGAGGGAAAAGGGGTGCGTGCGCACGCGCGCGCGGGATGAGTCGCGCGGCGGATCGGTTCGAAGGTGCAGCGGGTTCGGTGGGAGGCGGAGCGCGAGCGACTCGTACTGGTTGTGTCTGGTGTCCGGACTGGCCGGTGATCGCGGCGCGGATACACGCCGACGCGATCGGTGTCGACGACGTGCGCGGTCGTCCGCTCATCGTGCGCGAACGGATCGGGAGTCGCGATCTCGTGCGGGCCGCGTCATCCGAGGCGCGCGCGGCGGGCGTGACGCGGGGGATGCGCCGGCGCGAGGCGGAGGCACGTTGTCCCGAAGCGGTGTGCGTCGACGCCGACGAGGCGAACGAGGCGCGTACGTTCGAAGTAGTGGCACGCGCCATCGAGGTCTTCACCCCGCGCGTCGTGCTCGAACGTCCGGGCCGGTGCGAGTTCTCCACGCGCGGTCCCTCGCGCTACTTCGGCGGCGATGGCGCGCTCGCCGAACAGATTCGGGCCGGGGTCGCGGCCGCGCTCGGTCCCGACGGCGACGACGTACGGGTGGGGATCGCCGACGGTGTGTTCGTCGCCCGGCTCGCGGCCCGCCGTTCGGTCGTCGTAGCCCCGGGCGGGTCGGCCGAGTTCGTCGCGCCGTGGCCGGTGTCGGTGCTCGACGACGACGACCTGGCCGGTCTGCTCGTGCGCCTCGGGCTGCCCACGCTCGGCTCGGTCGCGGCGCTGGCGTCCGACGCGGTGCTCGCCCGCTTCGGATCCGAGGGTCGCCGCATCCATGAGCTTTCCCGAGGCATCGATCCCGGGCCGTCCGTGTTCGTGGCGCCTCCGCCCGACCTCGTGGAGCGCACCGAGCTCGATCCACCCGCGGAACGGGTCGACATCGCCGCCTTCGCCGCGAAGGAGCTGGCCGACCGGCTGCTCGAACGACTGGCCGAGCGCGGACTCGCGTGCACGCGCGTGCTCGTCGTGGCCGAGACCGAGCACGGCGAGCGCCTCACCCGTTGTTGGCGGCACACCCGTTCGGAGTACGGCGACGCGCTCACTCCCGGTGTGCTCGCGGAACGAGTGCGCTGGCAGCTCGATGCGTGGATCAACACAGGCGAGACGACCGCCGGCATCACCGTGCTCACACTGATTCCCGACGAGGTGGTGCCGGCCGACGGGCGCCAACTCGGGTTCTGGGGTGGCGACCAGGTCGCGCACCAACGCGCCGATCGCGCGCTCGCCCGCGTCCAGGGAATCCTCGGTTACGAAGCGGTGACCACCGCGGTGGTGCAAGGAGGGCGCACGGCGGCCGAACAGGTCCGCTTTGTTCCGTGGGGTGAACCGCGCGAGCCCGAGCGCCCGCTCGCGACGGGTACGGAGGTCGCGGCGTGGCCGGGTGCGCTCCCACCGCCGTTCCCGGCGCGCGTGTTCGATCCTCCGCTTCCGGCCGAGCTCGTCGACGCGCGCGGCGATGCGGTCGCGGTGAACGGGCGAGGCGAGCAGTCGCGGGCGCCCGCGCACGTGCGGTGCCGCGCGCTTCCGGCGGGCGGGGGTGCGGTGCGCGCGTGGGCGGGGCCGTGGGCGCACGACGTGCGCTGGTGGGATCCACACGCATACCACCGTTGCGCGCGGTGGCAACTCGTGGTCAGTGCGGACGAAGCGCAGCGCAGCGGAGCCCGAGGGAGCCATGACGACGTCGCGTGCATCGTCGTCGTCGAGGGCGGACGAGCGGGCGTCGAAGCGATCTACGACTGACGACTGACTGGCTGACCGACCGACCGACCGACTGGCTGGCTGGCCCGAGGTGGACCGAAGCAAGTAACGACCGGAGTATCGGCTGTGTACGCGGAGTTGCACTGCCATTCGAATTTCTCGTTCCTCGACGGCGCGAGTCATCCCGAGGAGTTGGCCGAAGAAGCGGCGCGCCTCGGCCTGGCCGCGCTCGCGCTCACCGATCACGACGGCTTCTACGGAGTGGTCCGGTTTGCGGAGGCGGCCCGTCCCCTCGCGCTGCCGACGGTCTTCGGTGCGGAGCTGACCCTCGCCGCCCGCGACGCACGCGGTGCATTTCCCGGGCCGCCGAACGGCGTCGCGGATCCGCCCGGTGAGCACCTGATCGTGCTGGCCCAGGGCACGACCGGCTATGCCCGCCTCGCCAAGGCGATCAGTGATGCGCAGCTGGCGGGGGAGAAGGGCGCGCCCCGAACGGCGCTGGCACACCTGGCGGAGGCGGCGCGGGCGCCGGTCCACGGCCACGGTCCGAGCACCGGGAACGACCATTGGTTCGTGCTCACCGGCTGCCGCAAGGGCACGGTGCCGGCCGCACTCGTCCGCGACGGTCCCGCGGCGGCCGAGCACGCGCTCCGCGAGCTCGTCGACGGCTTCGGGCGCGAGCGCGTGTTCGTCGAGCTCTGGGATCACGGCGATCCACTCGACCGGCACCGCAACGATGCGCTCGCCCAGATCGCGATGCGCGTCGGTGTGGAAGTGGTGGCGACGAACAACGTGCACTACGCCACGCCGGCTCGCCGTCCGCTCGCGCAGGCGCTGGCC
>JAUZEI010000680.1 GCA_030839105.1 Actinomycetota bacterium | reverse complement strand
CTCTTTGCGGGCCGCGAGGTCACCGACGAGCGGCCCCCAGTCGTGACGAGGGTCGGCCATCGTTCCCTACCTTCCCTTCCACTGCGGCGGGCGTTTCTCGGCGAACGCGGCGACACCTTCCGCCGCGTCCTCGGTTTGCGAAGTGATCGTGAGCATGCCCTGGAGATACGAGAGCGCCGCGTCGGCATCCATCTCGAGCACGCGGTAGAACGCGTCCCGACCCCAACGCATGATGATCGGCGACTTCGAGGCCAGCTCGCCCGCGAGTGAGTCGACGGTCGCGTCGAGGTCGGCGACCGGAACCACCCGCTGTACGAATCCGATGCGTGCACCCTCTTCGGCCGACACCCGACGTCCCGTCATCATCAGGTCGAGCGCCGTCTTCGGCGGCATCGAGCGCAACAGCGGGACGGTGATCATGTACGGCCACAGTCCGACGTTGATCTCCGGGGTACCGAAGACCGCGTCGTCGGAGGCGACGATCAGATCGCAGGCGCATGCCAGTCCGAAGCCGCCGGCGAGCGCATAGCCGCGGACCCGGGCGATGATCGGCTTGCCGAGATGCCACATGTCGCGAAACAGGTCCGCGAGCAACCCGCGTCCGTCGTGCGCCGACGCCGCGCCGTCGGCGATGCCACCACCACCGCCCTCGCCACCGCCGAGGTCGGCTCCCGCGCAGAACGCCTTCTCCCCCGCGCCTGTGAGCACGACGACACGCACGGCGTCTTCGTCACGGGCCCGCGCCATCGCGTCGCGCAGACCCTGCATGACTCCGAACGAC
The DNA here is from genome assembly GCA_030839105.1 of Actinomycetota bacterium. Taxonomy (GTDB): domain Bacteria; phylum Actinomycetota; class Acidimicrobiia; order IMCC26256; family PALSA-610; genus PALSA-610. The sequence goes on along the minus strand of JAUZEI010000680.1, from coordinate 6,680 downwards.
ATCGCGTTGCGGCGCTCGGGTCGATTGATCGTGATGCGAGCGACACCCAGCGCGTTCTCGTACAGCACCTCGTTTGCCATCAAATCGGGATCGTATTCGCATACGATTCCTGCCGTGATGGTGTACGCGATCGCGGTCGTGGTGGCACTCCTGATTCCCCTGGTGACGCGGGGCTCCTTCTCCCGGCTACTGGCCGTGCGGTGGCACTTCGGTCTGATCTTGTTCCTGGGCCTCGCGATCCAGATCGTCCTCGAGTACGTCACCATCCCGCGCGAGCACTGGCACGACTACGGCTTCGGACTCCTGGTCGCGTCGTACGTCTTGATCCTGGCGTTCGCCGCCCGCAACCTCGTCGTGCGCGGGATGGGCATCGTCTTCATCGGGATCGCGTGCAACGCGCTCGTCATCACGCTGAACCAGGGCATGCCGTTCAAGGTCCCGGCCGAGTGGCAGGGCAAGTCGTGGACGCAACCCACCGTCAAGCACCACCCGCAACAATCCGACGACAAGCTGAAGTTCCTGTCGGACATCATCGTGCTGAAGCAGCCGTACGACGCCGTCCTGAGCTTCGGTGACCTCATCCTCCTGGTTGGGCTGTGCGACGTCGCGTACAACGCGAGCCGGAAGCCGAAGCGTCGCGGGTCTCGCAGCGCGCGACCCTCGGAGCCCTCGATCAGGCTCGAGCCCGCGCCCGATCAGGGCCTCGATGAAGGCGCGTACCGTGGAGCGACGGCCGCCTCACAGGTCGACCCGTCCAACGGTCAGGGTCGGGAGGTCACCCGATCACGCAGAACGCGTTCGAGGGCCACGACGACGCGCTCGTCGTAGACGTACGCGGGCGCCGACCGTAACGACTCCACCGCCAGGTTGCCGGGAACGTTGTCGCGCGCGGTCAGATCGTCGTACTCACTCGCGAGTCGCAGCGCCTGCGCCGCGAGCCGCCGCTTCGGATCGTTGACGTCGCCGCCGACGATCTCCCCCGCGCCGACCAGCGGACGGATCTCGCGCAACATCGCGCCGGTCACCGCCGTGACCTCGGACGGGTCGACCCCGCGCCCGTCAGCGGGCTCGTCGAGGGTGACCTGACCGAGATGATGCAGGAGCGCGGCCATCTCGAGGTCACGCACGTCGGCCGCACCGAGCCCCAGCTGCTCGCCCATCGCCGACGCGAGCGTCGCCACCCGCGCCGCATGCCCGGGCGGAACCATGCCGCCGAGCTCGGGCGCCATCGCAAGCGCTTCGATCGTCTGCCGGTACGAGCGCGTCGCGGCGTCGAGCCGTTCGAACGCGTACCAGGCGGCGAGCAACGGAGTGGAGAAGAGCAGCGGACCGAAGAGGCCGACGCGGCCACTGCCGTCGACGCCGCGATATCCGATCGCCATGAGCATGCCGGACGAGGCGACCGCGAGCCACGCCAGTCGGCTGCGCGGCGAGAAGGATTCGCCGAGCCGGAGCAGTTTGCTCGCCGTGATGTCGACCAGGAGTTGGGCGGCGGCGGCGGCCGCAAGCGCGGCCAGGACGGGCGCGACCTGCTCCCGCCGGCCGACGAGGTGCCACACACCCTGGTACGCGGCGTAGGTCGCGACCGCGACCGCGATCCGGATCCCGAACAGCACGACGTAACGCGCGCGCTTGCGGTCGGTGACTCGGAGGAGGAGCGACACGACCTCCGCGCTCGCCACCGCGATCGCGTAGTCGCGCAGCGGGAACGAGGACGCGAGCACGACCAGCACCGCGTAGGAAAGCGGCAACGGGTCGCGGTCCTCGAGCCGCAGCGCGAAGAGCTCGCCGAGCACGAGTCCCGCCGCGAGGAGCGTGAGCGCGTACGCGCGGCCGGACGGATCGGCGAAGTGCGCGATGAGACCGCCGACCAGACCGAGCCCGCAGACGAACCCGATCCGGCGACCGCGATTCATCGCGTGGTCCCCGAATCTCGAGGTTGCAGCCGCATCACTAGTTACTCGGCAGCCTTTGGCCGGCAGAAAAGGGCTGATCAGCCCGTTTGGACCGGGCAATGGTATCCACGACGCGCTCGAAACCGGGGCGTTTCGCCCCTCAGGCCGCCGGTCCCACGAACCTCAGGAGCAAATCAGGACGAGGCGGATGTCGTGCGGCCGTTCGCCTCGTTGTCGAGAAGATCGCCGAGGCCGGCGCTGCCCACGCCCGCGACCGGGGCATTCTCGAACTCTGCATCGGTCTCGAAGCCGGCACCGTGCCGTTCGCCCCGCTTCTCGACCGCGTGGATGAGGGCCTCGACACAGGCGGGATGGAACTGGACCCCGGCGTTGTCACGAAGCTCTCGGAAGGCCACGTCCTGGGGCAAGGCCTTGCGGTAGGCACGGGTCGAGGTCATGGCGTCGTACGCGTCGGCGATCATCACGATGTAGGGCTCGATCGGGTGGTCGAGATCGTCGGGATCGAACCGGGTGGCGTCGCTGTGGGAGGCCGCCGCAATCGGGCGCAGGAAGTCGATGTGACTCAGCATCTGCACGCTGACCTTCTCGTGCACCCGCACCTGCGAGAACTCGTCGGGTGTGAGGCGGCCGGGCTTGTTGAGTAGCTGATTCGGGACCACGAGCTTGCCGATGTCGTGCATCAGGGCGGCGAACCGCAATCGCTCGAGCCGCGCGGGCATGAAGTTCAGCTCTTCGCCGATGTAGCGGGCGTAGTCGGCGACGCGCTCGGAGTGCCCGGAGGTGTAACGGTCCTTCGCCTCCAGGGCGTGGATGAGCATTCCGACCGTCTCGTCGTGGGATTCCTTCACCCGGAGGTATGAAGCGAACATCTCCCGTGCAATGAGGATCGGCACGATGATGAGCAGCATCACCGCGGGCCCCAGCGCGATGTACATCCGTCCGAGGAGCACGCCCAGCAACGCGAACGGCACGACCTGACCGAACGACGAGCGGATGCCGACCAGCACGTCGCGCTCGACGCGACCGGTCTCCACGATGTACGAGAGCACGAGCAACGAGCCGGAAACGGCCATACACACGATCGCGACGGGAATCGCTCCGAGGATCGCCGCAGGCACTCCCGGATGAGCCTGGCCCGGCAGGTGCGCGTACGCAGCTCCAGCCGCGAGCGTCGCGAGCCCGGTGATGCCCGCGTTGAAGGGGAACCATGGCCAGGACGATCGCGTCAGCCCTGGTACATAGAGCGAGCTGAGCATGCCGATGAGCAGACAGCCGGCCAGCGAGTGCCAGTGCACGAAGACGACGATCGCCGCCATCGAAACCATGAACGCGGGCGAGACGGACTCGGTGGCCGAGAAAAACACCCGTCGATGCGAGCTGAACACGACGACCAGCGAGAACGAGATAAGCGCCGCCGTGGGCGGGAGACCTTCCCGCACCGCGACGAAGCCTGTCGCCGCTACCGCGGATCCGAACACCGCGCCCGTGTACCAGGCCAGCCGCTTCGGGAAGGAAGGAGATCCGGACATCCTGTATATCTCTCGGCAGCGATTGGGACCTAGGAAAGAGGCGGCAAGGCCGCGGGCCCAAAACCCGTCAGTGCCGGTTGATGAACGCACCGCCGGCAAGCAGCAATGCGATCAGCCCTCCGGCCGTAGTGGACACTCGGACAGCGATCTTCTTCACAGGAATCTCCCCCTCGCGTATCTCCTCCGCCGCAACCGCTACTGGCGGCGGGGCAAACGCTCCGCTGAGGAACACCCGTCATGTTGTGAAGTAGAAACTGGCCCGAGGCCTTGCCGTCTCTCTCCTCGTCTTCATCTTCGAGCCGAGATGCCCTCCGTCCGATTGATCGGCGGCAGCGGCTGTCGCGATCTCTCGCGAGCAACACGAGCCCCACCCGTGCAGTTCAGCCAATTGTCACCGCATTGCGGCCAATGCGCAAGGTCCACGCCGCCGAGATCGGACATATGAACACGTTCGTCACTTCTGGGTCGTATCCGGGCTACCCATCAGCGCGGAACGAGCGCCGTCGTGCCGTGTCTGGGCGCGGCGACGGCGCCAGAGGAAGTCGGTAACTCGCAGTTACCTTGTGCCGCCATGCTCTTGAACGACGCACGACTCTTTCATGTGAACGTGAATTGCTCGGATCTCGAACGGTCGCGGCGCTTCTACACCGAAGGGATCGGCCTCGAGATCGGCGCGCGGACCGCGCCCGAGATGGCCCAGCCGGGAGCCGCGTTCGGGCTCGACCGCGCGCGGTGGGACGCGTCGATCCTGCTCGGGCCCCGTGGTTACGACGGCGGGGCCGTCGACCTGCTCCAGTGGCACGAGCCGGCACCGGTCGGCGCGCCTCCCAGCCGGCTGTTCGAGACGGGGTTCCAGCGGCTCGGGCTGCGCGTTCCCGACCTCGACGCCGCCCTCGTCCGGGTGGGCGACCTCGGCGGCGCGGTCTGGAGCGAGCCGGTGACCCACACGGTGCCGGCCGGCGGCGAGATCCGGATCACGATGGTCAACGATCCCGACGGCACCGCGATCGAGCTGATCGAGGGTGGTGCGGCCGCGCTGTCGTTCGTCGCGATCACCTGCGCCGACCTCGAGCGCTCGCTCGACTTCTACTCCGCGCTCGGCCTCCGGGAAGTCGCGCGCTATCCGAGCGAGAAGGCAAACGGTGGGCAGCTACACGTCGACGGTGCAGTCGCGATGGACGAGATCGTGCTCACTGCACCGGGTCGCGGTGATGTCCTCTTCATCCTCGTCGGATTCCGCGTCCCGCTCTGCGAACGCAAGTCGGCGCGCGCCGCGAACACGCTCGGCATGTGGCGTGCCGCGTTCCTGATCCCCGACGTCGACAAGGCCGTTACGGAGCTCGCTCGTCTCGACGTCGCGACGATCTCCGCGCCGGTCGATATGGCAATGGGTCCGGGACTCCCGATCTTGCGCTTCGTGTGTTTTCGCGGACCGGACGACGAGGTCGTCGAGCTCATCGAGCAACCCGCGCTCTGATCGCGCGCGCCCGACAAGTGTGACGGCAAGTGTCGCGATCAAGTTCTCACGGTCCGCGAGCCGACTACTACGACGGCCTAAGGTCGTGTGGTGGCGGTCGAGTGGAAAGAATCCGGAGTGGAAGAACTGGACCTGGCCGAAGTCGAACGAGAGATCTGTCGGTTGCCCGACGTTTCGATCGTGCGCATCGTCGGTGAGCCCGACGGCCGGGTCTCGGAAGTCCACGTCGTCGCGGTGCAAGGCAAGCATCCGAAGCAGATCGTCCGCGACGTCCAGTCGGTCGCGCTCGCGTCCTTCGGTCTGGAGATCGACCGGCGAGTGATCTCCGTCGTCCAGCTGGGCGGCAACGTCCTCGCGGACGCGCCCGCGTCCGGTCCCCGCCCGTCGATCGTCGCGATCACCGCGGAGGCGAGCGGTTTGCGGTCCCTGGTACGGGTCACGCTCGCGCTCGACGACGAAGAGGCGGTCGGTTTCGCAGAAGGCTCGATCGCGACGACGGCGCGCCATCGTCTCGTGGCGCTGGCAACCGTCGACGCGCTCCGTCAGCTCGAGCCCGCGGCCGAGTGCGTCGACATCGACCACGCACAGATCGAACGTATCGGCGCACGCGACGTCGCGGTGGTGACCGTCGTGTTCGTGATCCCGCCCGCCGAGCAGATCGTCTCGGGCTCGGCGATCGTGCGACCGCCCCAGGAAGCCGATGCGGTCGCCCGGGCGGTCCTCGACGCCACGAACCGTCGTCTCTCGTACGTCGCCGCCCCGTAATTCCACCTATCGTCGCCGCCATGGCGCCGCAGGCGGTCACCGTGTCGTTCCGGCTCGGCGGTGAGGACGGCGTCTCGGTCGAGGCCCGGAAATGGTCGCGGGCGCTGCACGAGATCGGCTTCGAGACGCGTCGCGTCGCGGGCGAGATCGTAGGCCCGGCCGAACCGGACGACCTCGTGATCCCCGCGCTCGCGATAGATCCCGGCGGCTCCGATGACCTCGACGCGGGGGTCGTGGGCGACGCGCTCGACGGCGCCGACCTCGTGATCGTCGAGAACCTCTGCTCGCTCCCGCTCAACGTCGAAGCCGCGCGCACGGTTGCGAGCGCGGTTGCCGAGCACTCCGGGCGCGTCGCGTTCCGTCACCATGATCTGCCGTGGCAACGCCGTCATCTCAAGCATCTCGAGGATGAGTTCCCGCCGCGCCTCGAGGGTGCGCTGCATGCGACCATCAACCTGCGCAGCCGCCGCGAGTTGCACGCGCGGGGCTACGCCGACGCGGTGACCGTGCACAACTACTTCGACCTCGATCCCCCCACCGAAGATCGCGACGCGACACGACGCGAGTTCGGCTTCGGCGCCGACGACTTCGTGCTCTTTCAGCCGGCGCGGGCCATCGAACGCAAGAACGTCCCCGGCGCGCTCCGGTTCGCGCGACAGCTCCACGCGATCGCACCCGCGCTGGAGCTCAAGCTGTGGGTGTCCGGTCCGGCCGAGGACGGCTACGCGCCCGTCCTCGAGCGCGTCATCGAACGGGCGCAGATACCGATGACCATCGGTCGCGCTTCCACTGCGGGAAGCGCGTACGCGGCATCCGACCTCGTCGTCTATCCGTCGACCTGGGAGGGGTTCGGCAACCCGGTGGTCGAGGCCATCGCGTACCGGCGCGCGTGTGCGGCGTATCCCTATCCCGTGCTCGCCGAGCTCGTCGCGGCGGGCATCCGCGTGTTCTCGACCCAGCAGCCCGACGCGATCGCGAAATTCCTCGCCGAGC
>JAUZEI010000674.1 GCA_030839105.1 Actinomycetota bacterium | reverse complement strand
TGGGTCAACACCCACATCCCGCTCGTCGCCGAGATGCCGCACGGCGGCTTCAAGCACTCGGGCTACGGCAAGGACCTGTCGATCTACGCCCTCGACGACTACACGCGCGTGAAGCACGTGATGAGCTCGACGGAGTAATCCGCCGCGGAGCGTAGAGCCGCGCTAACCGCGGACTGCGGCGTCGAGCGCGTCGAGACCTTGGTCGAGCAGGGCCTCGTCGAGCACGAGCGGGGGAAGCAGGCGGACGACGTTGCCCATCGTTCCCGCGGTGAGCACGATGACGCCCTGTTCGTGACACGACGCGCAGATCTGCTTGGCGCGCTCGGCGTCGGGAGTCCCGTCGTCGTGCACGAGTTCCATCGCGACCATGGCGCCGCGACCCCGTACGTCGCCGACGCCCGTCGTCTCCCGCTGCAACGCGGTCAGCCGCGCGAGCATGCGCTCGCCGAGATGGAGCGCGCGGTCGACGAGTTCTTCCTTCTCGATCACGTCGATCGCGGCGAGCGCCGCCGCGCACGACACGGGATTCCCGCCGAACGTGCTCCCGAGACCACCGACGTGCACGGCGTCCATGATCTCGGACCGGCCGGTCACGCCCGCGATGGGCATCCCGCCACCGAGCCCCTTGGCGGTGACGACGACGTCGGGCACCACGTCTTCGTGCTCACTCGCGAACCACGCACCCGTTCGGCCGAAACCCGTCTGTACCTCGTCGGCGACGAACACGACTCCGTTCGCGCGGCACCACTGCGCGATCCCGGCGAACCAACCCGGCTCGGGTACGACGAACCCGCCCTCGCCCGCGATGGGCTCGACGACCACGCACGCGACCTGTGACGCGTCGACACTCGCTTCGATCCAGGCGATCGACTCCGCGAGGCCACCTGCGCCGCGGTACGGATACGAGTACGGCGCCCGGTAGACCTCAGGGGCGTACGGGCCGAACGACCTCTTGTAGGGAACGACCTTGGCGGTCAACGACAGCGCGAGCAGCGTGCGACCGTGGAAGGCCTGGTCGAACGCGATGATCGCCGGCCGGCCGGTGGCGGCGCGCGCGATCTTCACTGCGTTCTCGACGCCCTCCGCACCCGAGTTCACGAGGAACGAGCGCTTCTCGTGCGTCCCGGGGGTGCGCTCGTTCAGTTGCTCGCACACCTCGACGTAGCCGTCGTAGGGGGTCACCTGGAAGCACGTGTGAACGAACTTGGCCGCCTGCTCGGCGATCGCCGCCGCGACCGCCGGATGTGCGTGTCCGACGTTCACGACCGCGATGCCCGCGCCGAGGTCGATCAGACGGTTGCCGTCGACGTCCTCGACGATCCCGCCGTACGCGCGCTCGACGAAGATCGGAAGCGTCGTGCCCACTCCCGCCGGGATCGCACGAGTCCGCCGTTCCCACAGATCCCGCGATCGCGGCCCCGGGATCTCGGTGACGAGCTTGCGCGCTTGTTCGATGCGGGGCTGGTCCATGGGCACCTATCCGAGAGCGTTCACGTCGACGGCGGTGACGCCCCGCTTCGCCGAGCGGGCACTGAAGAGTCCGCCGAGCGCGAGCAGGAAGAGCGAGAACACGAGGACGAAGGTCGACAGGGCGTTGATCGAGGGTGACACCCCGAACTTGAGTGAGCTGAAGATGTAGAGGGGCAGCGTCGTGGATCCGGGACCCGACGTGAAGAACGTGATCACGACGTCGTCCAGCGAGATCGTGAACGCGAGCATGGCGCCGGCCGCGATGCCCGGGGCCGCGAGCGGAAGGACGACGCGCAGGAAGGTCTGGATCGGCGTCGCACCGAGATCGGCCGCGGCTTCGACGAGCCGGTTGTCGAAGGAAGCGAGCCTCGCGTTTACCACCACGACGACGAACGCGATGCAGAACGTGGTGTGAGCGAGGATCACGGTCGTCAGCCCGAGCTTCATGTGCGCGATGTTGGCGTAGAACGCGAGCAACGACACGCCCATGACCACTTCGGGCATGACGAGCGACACGAAAATGAGCGTCGAGTAAGCGGACCGGCCCCGGAACTTGAACCGCGTGAGTGCGAACGACGCCAACGTCCCGATCACCGTCGCGATGACCGTCGCTGCGATCGCGACCTTCAGTGTGTTGCGGAACGCCTGGAGCGCTTGATGGTTGTGAATGAGGTCGGAGTACCACTTCGTCGAGAAGCCCGTGAAGTCGGTGCCGCTGCGGGCGTTGTTGAAGCTGAAGAAGACGAGGACGCCGATCGGGAGGAACAAGAAGGCGAAGACCAGCACCGCGTGCAGCTTCAGGTAGCGGGGGCGCAGGGCGCTCTTGTGACTCACAGCGCTTCCTCACCGACGCGGCGGAGATACACGAAGACGCCCGCGAGGATGAACAACATCAACAGCACCGACATCGCGGAGCCGAGCGGCCAGTTCTGGCTCCCGCCGAACTGATCGGCGATGGTGCTGCCGATCATCTGCGTGCGCACACCGCCGAGCAGCGACGGCGTGACGAAGTCGCCGACGGCCGGGATGAAGACGAGGAGCACCCCGGCGACGAGCCCCGGCGAGACCGTCGGCAGGATGACGCGGAAGAACGTCGAGATCTTGCCGTGGCCGAGGTCGTAACTCGCTTCCACGAGCGCGACGTCCATGCGCTCGATCGACGCGTACAGCGGCAGGATCATGAACGGGAGGAAGCCGTACGTCAGTCCGAGATTCACTGCGAACGCGTGGTTGAGGAAGACATGGTGGCTCCCGAGCCCGAGATCTCCCGACAGGCGGTTGAGCAGCCCGTTGTCCTGCAGGATGACCTGCCAGGCGTAGATGCGGATGAGGTAGCTCGTGAGAAACGGAATCACGACGAGCACGAGATACACGTTGCGAAAGCGCCCACCGAAACGCGCGATCCAGTACGCCAGTGGAAAGCCGAGCAACACGCACGCGAACGTCGAGATCGCCGCGTACTCGATCGAGCGGACGAAGATCGGCAGCCGATCGGGGTCGAGCGCGTCCTTGTAGTTCGCGAATCGGAGATGGCTCCACGTGAAATGGACGGGATCAATGACGCCGCGCTTACCCAGGCTGTACTCGACGATGATCAGCAAAGGGATCACCAGCAACAAGGCGAACCAGACGCTGGCGGGCAACAGCAGGAGATTGCCCTTCACCCAGTCAGGCAGCGTGCGCCGATGGCGCGGCGGATCGGGCGACGCCGGCGCGGGCGGCGCCGACGGCGGGATTTCCGGTGGAGCGACGACGCTCAAGCCGTCTTTACCTTGTCCCAGCGGTCGGAGTACGCGAGCTCGTCCTCACCAAGGTCCTTCTGGAACGGGAGCTTGGCGAGTTCGGCGGGCGAGGGATAGATGAGCGGGTTACTCAGGATGTCCTTGTTGATGTACGGCTCGGCGGCCTTGTTCGGGCTGCCGTAGTTGACGAAGTTCGTCAGCGCGGCGCCCACTTTCGGATCGAGGATGTAGTTCATGAAGGCTTCGGCGTTCTTGGGGTGCGCAGCGCCCTTCGGGATCGCCATCGAGTCGACCCATGAGAGTGCGCCCGACTTCGGGATGATGTATTCGATCTTCGCGTTGTCGGCCTGGATCGTGAAGACGTCACCGGAGTACGCCTGCGCCATCACCAGCTGACCACTCTTGAGCGGGTCCTGATAGTCGGAGGTGATCTTCTGGATCTTCTTCTTGAGATCGATCAGGTACTGCTCGGCCGCGTCGAGGTCGCCGGAGTCGAGGGTGTTCGGATCCTTCTTCAGCGCGAACAACGCCATCGCGAACGCGTCGCGGGCTTCGTCGAGATATGAGCTCTTGCCGGAGACCGCCGGGAGGTTGAACGCGTCCCAGTCGGTGACCGCGCCGCCGACCTTCGTCTTGTCGAAGCCGATTCCCGTCGTTCCCCATTGCCACGGGATCGAGTACTGGTTGCCGGGGTCGTATGCCGCGGTCCGAAAGCGCGGGTCGAGGTTCTTCACATTCGGGATCAGCGAGAGATCCAGCGGTTGTACGAGGCCGGCGTGCTTCATCTTGACGAGGGTGGCGTCGGTCGGGACGATGATGTCGAAACCCGATCCGCCCGTGCGCATCTTCGCGAAGAGCTCGTCGTTCGAGCTGTAGTTGTCGTAGGTGACCTTGATCCCGGTGTCCTTTTGGAAGTTGGGGATCGTGTCGGTGGCGATGTAGTCGGTCCAGTTGTAGAAGTTGAGCGTCTTGGCTTCCGGCTTGGGATCGAACGTCGGCGGTGTCGTCGACCCGCCCGCCGAGGTCGTCCCCCCCTTCGAACTGCCCCCGCACGCGGCGACGAACCCGGCCGCCGACGCGAACGCCATCGTCTTCATGAAGGCTCGCCGGCTGAAGTGGGGCGACGCCGTGTCCCATATGAACGCCAAGGAGACGCGGTCCGGATCGCTCATGCTGTCAGCTCCCTCTCGAGGTCGGGTTCGTTCGCAAGCACCACATTGAACTCTGGATCCCAGACGATGCGCGCACGCGTTCCGGGCACGCCGGCGTCGCTGA
>JAUZEI010000671.1 GCA_030839105.1 Actinomycetota bacterium | reverse complement strand
CTTGTTCACGAGATTCGTCACCCAGGCCTGTCCCTCGCGGATACTCGCCGGCGGGTGTTCGGAGTTGACTTGGCTCGGTGTGATCCACGACACCGCGGGGAGCGTGCCGGACGCGGCCGCCGAGATGAACGAGCGCACAGGTTGGATGTTCCCGAGTTGACCGTCCTTCTGCACGTCGCTGAAAAGCGGCAGCGGGTTCCAGATACCGGGAGTCTTGTAGTCCTGGGGCTGCAACGGACACCGCGCCGCGTCGTCCTCGCAGTCCGGTTCGTCCCCTTTTTCGACGTAGTAGCCCCAGCTCACGTGATGCTTGTGCAGTAGATAGGTGATGTCGGTCCACGCGTCGTGCACCGGCGCGCTGCCGGTTGCGATCGCGCGATCGACGAAGCGTTGCTGCGCGGTGGGCGTGTACGGCTCGCCGATGTTGTTCTTGCAACTCGATGCGGCATCCGACGAACACTGCGCGGACCACGCCGAGACCATGTACAGATGGGCCGGCAGGCTCCACGACGTCACGGGCTCGAACATGTGGTCGTCGAGGACGAAATCCTTGGCGTAGGTCCAGTAGTTCGGGATTTCGCGCCCGTCGTGATAGCCCATGACATCGGTTCGCATCCCCGCCACGCACTTCGGATTGATGGCGACGGTGCAGCCGCGATCACCGCGTTCGGCGACCTGGACGAAACCGTCCATCTTTCCGCCGTCGATGGAGTCGACCGCGCTCTGGTGGAGGTGGGGCCCGCCGCCGTTCACGATCCGGGGGTCGTGGAACGGCTTGTTGCAGCCGCCCACAGTGCGGGGCAGACAGACCGTGAAGTGTCCGCTGCGCCTCGGGATGCCGTCGGCGCCGGGGAACGTCCCGAAGTAGGAGTCGAACGAACGGTTCTCCTGCATGATGATCACGACGTGCTTGATCTTGTGGATCCCGGACGCGGTCGCGACCTTCACGACCTGGGCCCGAGCCACGGTTCGGTGGGAATGGGCCGAGGAACAACCTGCGGCCACGATCGCGACCGTCGCGGCGGCGACTCCGATCCACGCGGCTCGCATCGCGCCGACAATACGCGTGCCGTTGCGTCGACAGGGGTCGGGCAACGGGCCGCGCCGGGTGGCTCTCTCGCCGCCGGCTAATTCTCGACGACCACTGAGATCGGTTGACTCGTGGTCGTGTTGCCGGCGGCGTCGCGGGCAATAGTCGTGATCGTGTAGGCGCCGTTGCTGACGGTGGTCGTGTCCCACTCGAAGACCCATCCGAAACGCGTCAATGTCGCAACACCGAGCACGTGGTCGTCGAATGCTGCGTCCGTCGCGTGTACTTCGACTCCCGTGACGCCGACGTTGTCGGATGCCGACGCGTCGACGACGCTAGTGCCCGACAGCGTTGCGCCGTCGGAGGGATAGACGATCGCAGTGCTCGGCGGAGTGTTGTCGATGACGGCGGAGATCGGCGTGCTCGCCGTGCTCTTGCCGGCCCTGTCGAACGCGACGCTCCTCACGGAGTAAGTGCCGTCGGCGACCTGCGTCGTATCCCAATTGAGGATCCAGCCGAAGGGGGTCGGGCTCGCCGTGCCGACCAGCGCGTCGTTGAGCGCACCGCCCGTCGCGCGAATTTGGACCTTGCCGATGCCGAACGGCGAGGAGGCCGACACCGCGAAGGTTGTGGTCTGGCGTACGGACACGCCGGTGGACGGATAGAACACGTTCGTCGTCGGCCGGGGACCGAACGCGATGACACGTCCGCTGCGTGTGCCGACGTATACGCGATTGGCGTCGAAGGCCGGAACCGAGAATTTGGTCGCGATGCCGATCGGGGCGCTCCAGCGGAGTACCGGCCTGCCGTTGACCGGAACGGCATCGTACGCGCGCAACTGTGCATTCGCACCGCCCTCGTCCGGCTCCCAGGTCATCCATACCAGGGCCGACCCCGACGTCGTGCCGCTGGAGGTGACGACCGGCGAGCCGGAGCCGAACCCGAAGAGGTCGCTGCTGGTCCCCGCGAGGGTCAGCTTGGGCTTGCCCAGACTGTCGACCCCGTATTTGTACATGCGGAGATTGCCGTTACCGCCGACCGCAGAGCCGACGGTCGCGGTCGCGCTGACGACATAGAGGTAGCCGCCGTCGCCCGGCCAAACTCCGGCCTTGCCCCATACGCCACCGAACGGTCCGGCACGCGCGACGACTGCATCGCTCCCGTTCGCTCCGTTCCGGTAGCCGCCGAGGTTGTCGCGGTTCAGTAGGTACGCGTAGCCGTCCTTACCTTGCTCGAACATGAGGTGCGGGATCGCGGTGGTGCCGAATGATGTGTCGGGCAACACGACCGGACCTCCCGAGCCGAGATCGAGGTCGCCTCCCCCGGTTGCAGCGCGCGGCGAGAAGAAGTCCTTGGCCGCGAGAGTTCCGTCGGTGTTCACCGACAAACGAACAACCGCCATGCCGAGGTCGGCCGGCGGGCTCGTGCCTGCGGTCGGGCCCGTCAGCGCGAAGCCGCCGTTGCCCGTGGAAACGAACATGCGACCGTCACCATCGGAAGCGATGCCTGAGCCCGATTGCCAGATGCCGGCGCCATTGGTGTTGCCGGTGGGCGTCGTCCACAGTGCCTTGACGACGCCTCCCGTCGAAATGCCGGCGATCCATCCCCGCCACGGTGACACGTCGCACGCCGAGCCGAACGCCGCGTACACGACGCCGTTCATCGCCAACAGGCCGGGACGCTGCAACTGGGTCGTGGGCATGAACGCCTTGGTAGGCGCGTTCTGTGCGAGCCCCCGTATCACGACCGGAAAGCCGGAACGCTCGACGCCGCTTCCCACGTCGATCGCGTGCATAAGCCACATCGCGGTCCCGGAAGTGCCGTTCACGTACGTCTTGTTGGTGAGGTACGCAGTGCTCGTCGTGAGATCGACGGTGGGCGTGGACATGACGCCCACGTGCGGGTTGACATCTCCACAACCGATGTCGGCGGTGTTCCAAGGCGTGCCGAGAGCGCGCACCCACCTCTGTGCCCCGGTGTTGGGATCCAGCCCGTAGACCTTGTTGTTCTGCGTCGCGACCAACAAGGTGCCGCCGGCCAGCACCGGTTGGGCGTACACCTGCCCGTCGACAACAGCCGAGAATTCCTGCCCGAACGATCCGCCTCCGACGACCGCCGGCGACAGGCCGGGCTGGTCGGGATACCAGCCGGTGCGCGCGGCGTCATGATTGTTGGTCGTGACATCCGCCTTCGCCGAGGACTGCGGCGCGAACACAAGGCACGACATTGCGACAATGGCGAGCGCTCGCCCGACACGCCGCTTCGGCTGTCCTCGGGTTCCACGTCCCCGCATGTGGCTCCCGAACTCTTGTCAGCGCCGACGCACCGCGCCGGCGAGGGCAATGAGCGCGGAATATAGCCGGTGCAGGTGTCATCCTCAATGCTTTGCAACTGGTGTTCGCGAGTCCTCTGTGCACGCGGTAGTGCCCGCATCTCGGAAGATTCCAAGTCCCGGCGGCGTGTACATTTCGTCCGACGGCGCGTCCGCGGTCGACG
>JAUZEI010000657.1 GCA_030839105.1 Actinomycetota bacterium | reverse complement strand
TCGAGCTCGCCGCGGTAAACGTCGCCGCGGCCAGTCGCCTCGAGAGCTGGCCGTCGTGAGCCCCGGCCGCGTCACCGACGCCGCGCTGCCCGACCTCGACGACAAGCCCCGCGTCGTCGAGGAGATGTTCGACCGCATCGCGCCGCGCTACGACACGCTCAATCGGGTGTTGACGTTCCGCATGGACGTCGCCTGGCGCCGGACCGCGTCGAAGATGCTCGGGCTGCGACCCGACTCCCGCGTGCTCGATCTTGCGTGTGGCACCGGCGATCTCTGCCGCACGTTGACCGCGGCCGGTCATGCGCCCGTCGGCCTCGACTTTTCGGCCGGCATGCTGCGCGCGGCGCATACCGACGCTCCGCTCGTCCGGGCCGACGCGATGCAGTTGCCCTTCGCCGCCGCGACCTTCGACGCGCTCACCTGCGGATTCGCGCTCCGGAACTTCGCCGCCCTCGCGCCGGTGCTCGCCGAGTGCAGCCGGGTGCTGCGGCCGGGCGGACGCATTGCCCTCCTCGACGTCGCCGAGCCCGAGAGTCCCCTCGTGCGGTCGGTCCACGGCGCGTGGTTCCGGCACGTGGTCCCGTTCGTCGGTGGTTTGATCTCCGATCGGGCCGCCTACCGCTACCTGCCCGCGTCGACCGCGTATCTGCCGCCGCTGCCCGAACTGCTCGCGCTGGTGGGCGACGCCGGGATCGTCGACGTCAGCCGGCGCACGCTCGGCTTCGGCGCCGCGCAGCTCATCACGGGGACGCGCGTATGACCGCGTCCAACGTCTCGCTGCGATCCCAACCTCGCCTCGCGGCCCGCAGCTCCGCGATCGACGGCCAGTTCGACCTGCTCGACTTCTACACCGACGACGGATTCGCCTGGATCGAGGGTGACCACGGCTTCGTCGCATCGGGCGTCGCCACCGTCGTGACGCTCGAGCACGCGGCCGAGCTCCTTGCGACCATCCGTCACCGGGCCGGCGCCGATGTGTCCGAGAGCGCCGGACCCCGCGCCGTCGGTGCACTGCCGTTCGCCGCGCCGGGCGAGCTCGTCGTGCCGGCCGTCATCCTCGGTCGCGACGCGCACGGGCGGGCGTGGCGCACCGTCATCGACGACGTCGAGGCGACGCCGGCGCGCTCCGCGGCACGCCGGCCCGAGCCGTCACAGTTCGGCGTCACCGCGACGACGACCCACGCCGAGTGGCGGTCGATGGTCGAACACGCGCTCAGGCGCATCGACCGGGAGCGTCTCGAAAAGGTCGTGCTCGCGCGCTCCGTCCGCATCGACGCCGATCTGCCGTTCGACATTCCGGAGGTCCTCGCCTTCCTGCGCCGTGCGCAGCCGGGATGCGTCGTGTACGCCGATCGTGGCTTCGTCGGCGCCAGCCCCGAGCTTCTGGTCCGCAAATCCGGCGCCACCGTCACCGCGCGACCGCTCGCCGGAACGGGTATCGACCCCGCCGCGCTCGCCCGGTCGACGAAGGACGCGCACGAACATCAACTGGTCGTCGACGCGGTAGTTCGTGCATTGGCAACCCGTTGCGGCGACGTCGTCGCGACCGGTCCGGCGACGCTGGAGCTGGCAGACATCGCGCACCTCGCGACCACGATCACCGCGCACGCAGAAGACACGGCGACCACGATCGCCGACCTGGTCGCGACCTTGCACCCCACTCCCGCCGTTGCCGGGACGCCCCGCGAGCTCGCGCTGGAAACGATCGATGCGCTCGAGCCCGTCGGGCGCGGCCGTTACGCGGGGCCGTGCGGCTGGATCGATCGCAACGGCGACGGCGTGTTCGTCGTCGCGCTCCGCGGTGGCGAGATCGACGGCGCCCACGCCGTGATCCACGCGGGGGCGGGTATCGTCTCCGCCTCCGATCCCGACGCCGAATGGCTCGAGACGCAGCAGAAGCTCACGCCGATGCTGCAAGCCTTGGTGCGGCCGTAACCGTCGGGTCTACGGCGGTCGTGCCGAGTTCGCCCGCGAGCACATCGCGCGGCCGGAACACGACGACGACGACGCAACACACGAGCGCGGCCACGGGCAGGAGGTTCTGCAAGAAGATGTGCCCGGCGGAGCCGATCGTGTCCGCCGACAGAGACGGGTACTGCTCTCCCACCAGGACGAGCGACGAGTAGAGCGCGACCGTCCAGCTCAACAGGTTGGGCCGCCGCAGCGCGAGCAGCGGGAGGGCCGTGAACGCGTACCACGGCATGACCCACGAGCTCGCGACGAGGAACGACGCGAGGCCGGCCGCAATCGCGAGCTCGGGCGTTCCTCGCGACGTGTGGCGAACCGCGATGACGAGGAGCAAGGCGCCGGCGACGATCGTGGCGCCGTTCGACGCGAGTGTGCGCAAGAGATCGCCGTTCGATACGAAGCTGCCGACGGCGTTCCAGACCGACTGCCGGCTGATGAGCCCGGAGTGTTCGTGCGCGTTCTGCAGCCAGCCCGCCATGAGGAGATACGGCAGCACGCCGAACGCGACGACGATGCCGGCGAACCTCGTGATCTCGTCACGGTTCCATCGGCGCAGTGCCCAGACGAACAACACACCGGCCGCGACGAGCGCGGTGAAGTTGACGGACGCCGCGAACGCGAACGCGACGCCGGCAAGGACCGGTCTGCGGTCGATGGCGAGCATCAAGCCGACCAGCACGCCGAGGGCGACGAGCGCGTCGGGATGTCCACCGTTTACGACACTGATGGCGAGCAGCGGATGCAGGCCGACGAACGCGAGCGCCGCCGGATTGCGCGTACGCCGCCACAGCAGCCAGAGCATCGCCCCGACCGCAGCCAGGGCGACGAGCTGATAGGTGAACCGCACGAGAAACGTCGACTGGCCGATGACGGGCGCGAGTCCGGCCATGATCACCGTGAAGCCGAGCCCGTAGATGTCGGGCGTGCGCTGCCACAGCGGATTGACGTGGCGACGCATCGGGTCGCCCTCGAAGTGCATCGGGTACGACGCGAACGGATTGTGGTGGTGCTCGGTGACGATCCGGCCGTACATGGCGTAGGAGTAGACGTCCTCCGATTGATTGGACGGCGTGCCGATCGCGAATACGAGCGTGATGCCGATGGCGGCGAGCAGCGGCTTCAACGGAAGAGTGCCGCGTGTCCAGCCCAACGCGACCAGCAGAACCCACGCCCCCAACGCGACT
>JAUZEI010000650.1 GCA_030839105.1 Actinomycetota bacterium | reverse complement strand
CCTGCGCGTCCGGCGGAACCGGCGGCGCCTTCACCGGCCGCCGCCGCGCGCACGCCGGCACCACCTCCGAGTCCGACGGCGCCGTCGACGACCGCGAAAATCTTGGCGCCGTCGCTCACGATGACCTGCCCGCCTTTACCGAGCTCCGCTATACCGCTGGCGACGTCGCCCTTGTCGAACGCCTCGCCCGCGGCTTCGAAGTGTTCGACGCTCTTCGCGCCCGGGAGGTATTGCGCACCTTCCGCAGCTGCGTGCGTCGCGGCGTCGCCCACGCTCTTGCCGTCGGAGATGTCGCTCGCGAACGTCGACGCCGCTTCGATCGGCGCTGGGAACAGGCCCTCGTAGAGGCCTTGGGCTTGTTGGTTGGCCCATGCCTCACCATGCGCAATCCGCGCGGAGTCGCCCGAGAGGGCGTCGTCTACGGCGTTGATGCCGTCGAGGACGTTTCCGGCCTCGTGCATCATCCCCGCTTCCGGCGTTTCCTGTTTGGGCGCGAACGCGCCTTCCGCGACCGCCTTCAAGGTGTCGTAGTTCTCGTACTGGTCGCTCGCCTGCCTGTCGATGTCCTTCACTTGTTGCGTGACGTCGTTGACGGTTCGGACGACGGAATCCTTGGCGTCGTCGATCACCTGGGCGGCGTCGTTCTTGGCGTCGGTGACGGTGTCGGCCACGGTGTTGGCGGTACCGGCGATGGTGTCGACGACGGTGTTGGCGGTACCGGTGATGGTGTCGGCCACGGTGTTGGCGGTACCGGTGATGGTGTCGGCCACGTTGTTCACCGTGTCGGTGACGGTGTCGACGACGCTATTCACCGTGTCGGCCGCCTTTTCGAGATCAGGCCGCAGCGGGCTGTCTTGTCCCGACACGCCCCGCGCGAGCGAGTCGCCGGTGTTCTCTTTTCCGGGCGCGCCGGTCGCCTTTCCGTCGGCTTTCGTGCTCTGTTCTTCGCGCGTTGGGCGAGTTCCCTGGCCGCCGCCATCGTTGTTCTTCGCGCCCAGACCTCCCTCGCGCTGGGTCGGGCCGTCGTTCGACGACGAGCTCGAGTGGTCGGTGTGCTCAGTGGTGTGTTCGACTTCTTCGCCCATGGCGCGCTCCTAAACCATTCGCTTACCGAGCTTGGTGAGCTTGTCGTTGACCTCCGCCGCCTCGGCGTTCGACTTCGCGGTCTCGGCCTGCCACTCGTCTATCTTCGCCCGCGTTTCCTCGCCAAAAGCGTTCGCCATCTCGGCAGCGTCCCTCTCGCTGAAACCGGAAGTCTGCGGTGTGTCGTCGGCGGCGTCGCCGAGGGCCAAGCCCTCGCTCATCTCGTGTGCTCCGTGCCCGTCGCGGTCGTCGGACGGCAGGTCGTCGCGCTCGTTGCGGTTCGAGTCGTCGTAGCTGCTGTCGTTCGACTCCGATGACGAATCCCGGTTGTCATTGTTGTCATTGCTGCTGCCGCTCGAGCTCGACGAGCTGCTCCCGTCGCTGGACCTCGATTGCGTCTCCTGCGTTCTGATCGAGGGCTGGTGCGAGTCCTTGGGCTTGTCCTTGTCGGGACTCGACTCCGACGGCTTGTCAGAACGCGCGGGCCCCGCCATCAGAGGCCTGCCTCGACCATTACCCGCGCCAGGATGCGGCGCGCCGTGCGCGGCACCTTGCGGTGATCGTCGGCGAGCATTTGTTGCTCGAAGCACATGCAGACGCGCCGCGCGGCAGTTTCGATGGCCGGCCGCGTTGCTTCGGGCGTGTCCCCATCGGGGAACTCGACGAGCTCGTAGGCCGCGTCCTGGCAGACCTCCCAGGTCTGGTGGCGACTGTTGTCATCGGTGCGGGCGTCGGCGGCGTCGGCCTCGCGCCACGACTGCTGATAGCGGCCGCTCACGACGAGGTCGGCGACTGCGGAGCGATACAAGCACAGCGGCGGATCTTGCGTGCAGACGTGTGCGCAGGCCATGTACGGCTCGAACTCCCGCGCGTGCAGACGATACGCCGTCGCGCGAATCGCGGTGATCACGGACTCGGGCGCGTTCGCGCCATCGACCTTCGCGAGCAGGCCCGCGCGCAGCTCGTCGCGGAACTCGTGGGTGTCCTTGTACGACCACACGCCTTGCGCGCCGCGACGGTTCGCGTACCAGTCGCTTCCGTGACCGGCGAACGCGCGCAACACGTCGCGATCCGAGACACCGGCGGGCCGCCGCGCCCGCACGACCGCAGCGAGGTCGTCCCACATGCGGTCGAGCGCACTCGGTTCGTCGATCGTCGACATGATCGTCCGCGACAACTGACGCTGCACGTACTCGTCGTCGGCGAGCCGACGCGCGGTCTCGCACGCGTCGGGTGTCGCGCACGTCTCCGCGCAGAAGGGCTGCGACATGAACAACGTGTCGAACGAATGCTCGGCGCGCCAACGTCCCATGTGCTCGCGCACGTGCTCGTCGGGCGGCGGGGTCGGGGAGAGCGGATCCTTCACCAATGGAATACGTACGAGGAGCGGTGCGTCGTCGCCGCCGCTGAAGATCGCCGCTTCACCGACCTCGAGTGACGTGAGGGCCTTCGCTTGCTTCTCGTCCATCGCCATCGCGCCGGCCAACGCCTCGCGGTCGTCGCTCGACACGACGCGGTGCGCAATCTTGAGGTTGGTGTTCTTCATCACGTCGGGCGCGAGGCGCACGGGCACCTGGTCGGCGATGATGACGCCCTGGCCGTAGGCACGGATCTCCGAGAGCAAGTTCGAGAAGGTCTGCACGGCTTCGCCGCGCGGGTTCGCAGACTCTTCCGATACCGCGGCCGACACGTTGGCGAGCAGCCGGTGCGCTTCCTCGACGACGAGGAGGTGTACCAAGTCGGGCGTCTGGCCCTGCGAGCGGCGGTGCTCGGCCAGACGAATGAGCAGCAGGCCCATGAAGAACGCGCGGTCGCTCTCGTCACCGAGTGCCTCGAGCTCCACCACGGTTGGCTGGCCGAACAGCTCCTCGGGCGGGAGCGACCGCGTGACGTCGAGCATCGCGCCCTTCGCTCCTTGCCGCAGTGATTCGAGGCGCGTGACGAGCGCGGCCTTGAGGTCGCCGGTCACCTTGTCCTCGTAGCCCAGGGCAGGAATCACTTCGCCGGTCTTCGCGATGAGATCGGAAAGCGTCGGGTACGCGGACGCGGTCTCGTTCGCTTGTGAGAGGCGGGTGTTCTCGTTCGTGCGCAAGTCCCAGCCGCGGTCGACGTACACGTCGTGCAAGCAGCGTTCGAGGATCTGCGGCAGCGGTGTCCACATACCGAACGACGCCGTGAACACCGCGCGCAACAAATTGAGGTGCTCGCTTACCGTCGTGCCCGCGGGAACCTCGAACGGGTTGAGTACGAAGGGCGCGACCATCGCCTTGCCCGCGGTGAACACACGCATGCGTGCACCGAGCTTGGGGTGGTCGATGAGCGCGCGGTACTCGGTCTTGGCCGGTTCGAGCACCATGAACGGGATGTCATGCGCCGCGGCCTCGAGCAGGATCGACATGATCGTGTTGGTCTTGCCGGAACCGGTGAGCCCGCCGACGAACGCGTGGCGCGTCAGGGAGCGCAGCGTGATGCCGTACGTGCCGGCCGTCGGCTGACCATGCTGCAACACGTCACCGAGGGGCAGTTCGGTGCTCTCGGCGCCCGAGCGTTTCGCGACGACGTCGAAGCGCGGTACGAGGTTCACCGTGAAGCCGGGCGCCTCGAGCTCGGGAAGGTGGATGCACGCCGCGAGCTGTGCAGTCGACAACATCGTCTGACACTCGAACGGCCGGCGATAGAAGCCGGGCGGTTGCTGACCTTCCTGATCGGGGAGCGCCCACGCCTGCGCGAGGCCGTCGACTTCCGGACGGTCGAACACGCGCACCGGTTCGGGCAGCGACCTCTCGCCCGACATCACGCTGCGCCACGCGCTCGCGAGGCGCGGATAGCCCTGGGCGTCGCCGAGCAGATACACCGCGGTCCGCCACGCGCCGGTCGCGAGCCCTTCTCCAGTCGCGATCAACGACGTCTTCAACAACTCGACGTACTGCTCGGTGAGCGGGCTCGGTGCGAGCTCGTTCTTCGCGGCCGACTCCGCGGCGCGCATCTCGTTGAT
>JAUZEI010000505.1 GCA_030839105.1 Actinomycetota bacterium | reverse complement strand
CGTGCTTGCTCGCGGCCACGGCGCGCTCGTCAGCCTCGACCTGGCGTCCGCGGGGCCGCTCCTCGCTCAGGGCCGGCGGGCGGCCCGGCGGCTCGTCGAGGAGGCCGCTCCGGATGTCCTCTTCTCGACCGCCGGCGAGGCCGAGGCGTTTCTCGGCGGCTACGACCTGGCCGGGCTTCTCTACGCGGCGCCCCTGGCGGTCGTCAAGCGGGGGGCGGGCGGCGCGACGCTCCTCGCCCGCGGCACGGTCGCCGCGCTCCGCTCCGAGGTTGCGACGCCGGCGCTGGCGGCGACGGGCCCGTTGTACGTGCACCCGAGGGCTGCCCCCGCGGGCGTGGTGATGCTCAGGGTGACGCCGCTGGTGTTGCTCGTGACGGTGTTGCCACCCGCGTCCTGCACGGTGACGACGGGTTGCTGCGCGAAGTTGGTGCCGCCGGTTGCGGTGCCGCTCGGTTGGGTCGTGAACGCGAGCTGGGCCGCGCCGCCGACGGACACCGTGATGCCGGTGCTGGTGTCGCCTACGAGGGGCGTGTCCGACGCGTTCAGGGTGTAGGGAGTGACGCTGGCGAGGTTGATGTCGCAACCGGTGAAGGTTGCGACTCCGGCCACGGCGGCGACGGTGTTGGCCGTGCAACCGAGCGCGGCCCCCGCGGGCGTGGTGATCGTCAGCGAGACGTCGCTCGTGTCACCGATCACCGTGTTGCCGCCCGCGTCGAGCACGGTGACGACCGGCTGCGAGGCGAAGCTGGTTCCGCCGGTCGCAGTCGCGCTCGGCTGGGTTGTGATCGAGACGTGGGTTGCTGCACCAACGGTGATCATGAACGGCGCGCTGGTTCCGGGCGCGAGGAGTCCGCCGTCGGCGTGCAATGTGTACGGCGCGGGGCCGGCCTTGTCGATGTCGCATCCCGCGAAGGTCGCGACGCCGGCGACCGCGGCCACCGGGCCGTTGTTCGTGCAGGAGAGGAGAGCGCCCGCGGGGGTCGTGATGGTGAGCGTCACACCGGTGGTGTCTCCCGTGACGATGTTTCCGCCCAGGTCTTGTACGGACACGGCGGGCTGTGTGATGAAGTCGGTGCCCCCGGTCGACGAGCTCGGTTGCGTGGTGAAGGCGACCTGCGCGGCCGGTCCGGTCGAGACCGTGATGCCGGTACTCGTGGCGACGATCGGACCACTCGCCGCATGCAAGGTGTACGGGGTGGCGCTGGCGAGATTGATGTCGCAGCCCGCGAAGGTGACGATTCCGGCTACTGCGGATACCGGACCGTTGTCGGTACAACCGAGCGAAGCGCCGGCCGGCGTCGTGAGCGTCAGGCTCACGCCGATGACGCTTGTCGTCACGGTGTTTCCGCCCGCGTCCTGGATGGCGACTTGCGGCTGCGTGGTGAAGTCGGTGCCCCCGAACGCGGTCGTGCTGGGCTGGGTGATGAACGCGATCCCGACGGCCGCGCCGACCGACACCGTGATGCCGGTGCTGGTCGCAGTCGC
Source organism: Actinomycetota bacterium (assembly GCA_030839105.1). Taxonomy (GTDB): domain Bacteria; phylum Actinomycetota; class Acidimicrobiia; order IMCC26256; family PALSA-610; genus PALSA-610. Next base: position 3,518 of record JAUZEI010000505.1, on the reverse strand, counting down.
GAAGATTCCGTCGACGGCGTGCAACGTGTAGGGCGTGGTGCTGGCGAGGTCGATCCCGCATCCGGAGAACGTCGCGACGCCGTTGACCGCGGCGAGGGGACCGTTGTCGGGCGCGCAGCCGAGGACTGCGCCGGCAGGAGTCGTGAGGCTGAGCGTCACATCGCTGGTGTCGGTCGTGACCGTGTTTCCGCCCGCGTCCTGGATGGCGACCGCGGGCTGGGATGCGAAGTTCGTGCCGCCGGTTGCCGTATCGCTGGGCTGGGTCACGAAGCCGAGTTGGGCCGCGTCGCCGACGGAGACGGTGATGCCGGTGCTGGTCGCGGTGGCGATCGTGTTGTCCGCCGCATGCAACGTGTACGGGGTGACGCTTGCCAGGTTGACGTTGCAGCCCGCGAAGGTCGCCACGCCGGCTGATGCGGTGACCGTGTTGCTCGTGCAGCCGAGGGAAGCGCCGGCCGGGGTCGTGAGCGTGAGGGTGACGTCGGTGTTGTTCCCGGTGACGGTGTTCCCACCCGCATCCTGAATCGTGACGACGGGCTGGGCCGCGAAGTCGGTGCCGCCGGTCGCGGCCGTGCTGGGCTGAGTCGTGAACGCGAGGCGCGCGGCACCGCCGGCCGACACCGTGATGTCGGTGCTCGTCGCGACGGTCAACGATCCGTCCGCGGCGTGGAGTGTGTAGGGCGTGAGACTCGCGAGATCGATGTCACACCCGGCGAAGGTGGCGACGCCGTTGACCGCCGCGAGGGGGCCGTTGTTCGGCGTGCAGCCGAGTGCTGCGCCCGCGGGCGTCGTGATCGAGAGTGTCACTCCGGTGTTGTCGGTCAGGACCGTGTTCCCCGAGGCATCCTGGACGGTGACCACCGGTTGCGCCGCGAAGTTGGTTCCGCCGGTGGCGACCGCGCTCGGCTGGGTGGTGAACGCGAGCTTCGCGGCGCCCGCGGCGGTGATGTTCAGCACGTTGCTGGTCGCGGTGTCGAGGGATCCATCGGCCGCGTGCAGTGTGTACGGGCCGGCCTTGTCGATGTTGCAGCCGACGAACGATGCGACTCCTGCAACCGCGGCCCTGGGACCGTTGTTCGGCGTGCACGCGAGCGTGGCGCCGTTGGGCGTCGTCAACGTCAAGCTGACGCCGGTGGTATTGCCGACGACGGTGTTCCCGCCCGCGTCCTGGATCGCGACATGGGGTTGGGTTCCGAACGCGACGAGGCTGGCGGCGTCGCTCGGCTGGGTCGTGAACCCGACCTGAGCCGGGGGCCCGACCGTGATGTCGGTGGTCGTGGTGTCGGTTGCCAAGGAGGCGTCACTTGCCGTCAGCGTGTAGCTGCCCGCCTTGTCGATCATGCAACCGGAGAAGGTGGCGACACCCGCGACTGCTTGCTTCGGGTTTGCGTCGCACGTGAGCAATGCGCCCGCGGGATTCACGATCGTCAACTGCACGGCGCTCGTGTCGCTCGTGATCGTGTTGCCGTCGATGTCGAGCACGTGCACGACGGGCTGGGTCAGGAACGCGACGCCGCCGGTCGAGTCGCTCGCGTCCCGCGTGACCGAGACCGACGCGGCTACCGGTGTGATCGTCACCGTCGTGCTGACGGCATGCGCCAACACACCGTCGGTCGCAGTCAGCGTGTAGGTACCTGTCCGGTCGATGTTGCAACCCGCGAACGACGCGACGCCGTGGACCGCGTTCATCGTGTCAGTCGTGCACGAAACGGCCGCGCCCCCGTCGGGGGCGGTGATTGCCAGGTGTACCGGGCTGGAGTTGTTCGTCACCGTTCCGCCGAAGGAGTTCTTCACGGTGACCGTCGGCTGGCGGGAAAAAGTGGAAAGGGCGGCCGAGGACGCGCTGGGTTGACGCGTGAACGCAAGCTTCGTCGCGGGCGCGTTGCCGGGGACGGCGGCCATGCCGACGATCGGGCCGCCGATCGCGGCCGGTGCGCCGAAGAACTTCGCGTCGCCGAAGGAGAAGACGCCACCGTCCGCCGCAACGAACCAGTACCCGTTGCCGGAATGCGTTCTTGCCATGCCGACGATCGGTTGGTTGAGGGTGATGGCGCCGGTGGAGCCGTGGAAGGCGGCGTCGCCGAAGGAGAAGATGCCGCCGTCGGATGCGACGAGCCAGTAGCCGTGACCGCTGGGTGTGGAGGTCATGCCGACGATGGGCTGGTTGAGGGTGATGGCGCCGGTGCTGCCGTGGAAGGCGGCGTCGCCGAAGGAGAAGATGCCGCCGTCGGATGCGACCATCCAATATCCGGTGCCGCCCGGTGTCGGCGCCATGCCGACGATCGGCAGGTTGAGCATGGTCCCACTCATGGAGCCGTGCGAGTGGGCGTCACCGCCGGCGAAGATGCCGCCGTCGTTGCCGACGAGCCAGTAGCCACCGTCGCTCGCTGCCGCCTGGGTGCGCGCCGAAGCTACGCCCTGCGCGCCGGGGGCCGCGGCCTCGGCCGATGCCAGTGGCATGAACCCCAGTGCGACGACGACCACTGAGATGAGCGCGACGAGTGCGCGGCGTACTTGCGACATGTGTGCGTTCTTTCTGGTCATCGGACGACCCGCAGGATTGGCGAGTCGCAAGATCGCGATGCGTCACCCGGACGCGAGTGAAGCGGGGTGACCCTGCTCTCGGCACCGTGACCGGTGCGTTACACCGTGCGCACAGCCCGGAACGCCGATAACGCGAACGGACGCGAAAAAGCGGGGCGCGATCACATCGCGCCCCGCTTTCGGGGATACGGGATCCGGACCGCTCAGGTGACGGTCAGGGTTCCCTTCATGAAGTTGTGGATGTTGCAGTGGAACTTGTACGTGCCGGCCGCGGGTGCCGTGAAGGTTGCGGTCTTACCGCCGTCGATCGACACGTTGAACTTGCCCGAGTCGTCCGAGGTCACGGTGTGCGTCGCGTTGCTGTTGTTCTGAACCATGACCGTGGATCCGGCGGTCACCGCGGTCGAGGTGAACTTGAACCCGGAGTCGATGGTGATCTGCGCGGTTCCCGCGGCCGGCGAGGACGACTTGCTGCTGCTCCCGCACGCGGCGAGACCGACGGAGAGGGCAGCGATGGCGATGAGGGTGAAGATGCGTCGTTGCATGTCATGTACTACGGAGCGGACGGCACGCGTGGTTCACTTCTTCTCGCGAGGCAGGCCCAGCGTGCGCTCGCCGATGACGTTGCGCTGGATCTCGTTGGTGCCCGCCCAGATGGAACTGGCCTGGTAGTAGAGCCACGACCGCTGCCAGGCCCCGTCGCCGGGGTTGCCCTCGGCCCCGCGCCACAACGGCTGGGCGGGCCCGACGACCGCCATCGCGGTGTCGTGGAGCCGCTTGCTCATCTCGCTCCACCAGAGCTTGTTGATGCTGCCGACCGGTCCCGGATCGTCGCCCTTCGCGGTGCGGGAGATCGACCGCCAGTTGTGGAGCTGGAAGATGCGGACCTCGACGAATGCCTGCGCGAGGCGACCGGCGAGCCGCGGATCGTCGAGCGCATCGTTCTCGAGGCCGAGCCGCCATAACTCGTCGAG
>JAUZEI010000440.1 GCA_030839105.1 Actinomycetota bacterium | reverse complement strand
CATGGGTCAGGTGCTGCAAGCCGGGGCGGGCCAGATCACGGCTCGCCAGGCGGCCTCGAACGCGGGAATCCCGATGACCGTCCCCGCGATGACGCTGAACAAGGTCTGCCTCTCGGGCATCAACGCGCTCTACCTCGCCGACCAGATGATCAACAACGGCGACGCCGAAGTCGTGGTCGCGGGCGGCATGGAGTCGATGACCAACGCGCCGTACCTGCTGCCGGGGGCGCGCGCGGGCTACCGCATGGGCAACAACGAGGTCGTCGACTCGATGATCGGCGACGGCCTGTGGTGCGCCTTCGACGCCCTGCACATGGGCGCGGGCACGGAGAACTACGTCGGTCAGGTCGGCAACATCACCCGCGAAGCTCAGGACGAGGTCGCCGCCAAGTCGCACGAGCGCGCGGCGGCCGCCCAGAAGGAAGGCCGCTTCGCCGACGAGATCACGCCCGTGTCGATCAAGCAACGCAAGGGTGATCCGGTGGTGGTCGACACCGACGAAGGCGTGCGGCCCGGTACGACCCCCGAGTCCCTCGCCGGTTTGCGCCCTGCGTTCTCGAAGGACGGCACGATCACCGCGGGCAACGCTTCGCAGATCTCCGACGGCGGCGCCGCGATCATCGTCACGAGCCGGGCGAAGGCCGAGGAGCTCGGCGTCACCCCCCTTGCGGAGCTGATCGGCTACGGCATGGTCGCCGGACCCGACACCTCGCTGTTGCACCAGCCGTCGCGCGCGATCAAGCGCGCGCTCGAGGCCAACGACATGACCACCAAGGACGTCGACCTCTTCGAGCTCAACGAGGCCTTTGCCGCGGTCGGTATCGCATCGATGAAGGACCTCGGCGTCAGCGACGACATCGTCAACGTGAACGGCGGCGCCATCGCGCTCGGCCATCCCGTCGGCATGTCGGGCGCGCGCGTCGTGCTCACGATCATCAACGAGCTCCGCCGGCGCGGGGGCGGCGTCGGTGCAGCTGCACTCTGCGGCGGTGGCGGTCAGGGCGACGCCGCGATCCTGCGCACGTTGTAATTGCTCGCTGACGCTCCCGGTAAACGCTCGCTGACGCTCGCGCGTGAATCGCTCGCGCTTCGCATGAGTCGGGGCTCGGGGACTCCCGTTGCCTAGCGTGGGCGGATGGTGACCGAGCTCCGGCCGCGAGGAATCGGGGAGATACTCGATGCCGCGGTGGTGCTCTATCGGGCCCGGTTCCGGCGGCTGCTCGCGGTCGCGGCGGCCGTCGTCGTTCCCGTGCAGGCGCTCAGCGCGATCGTGCTGCTCTCCGCGCAGCCCGATCGACTCAGCTTCGGCGTCACGGGATCGGTGACCCCGCAATACGACTCGAGCTCGGTCACGACTCAGCTCGCGGCTGTGATCGTCGTCGGACTCGTGACCGTGCTGTCGACGGCGGTCATCACCGCGGTGTGCACGCGGATCGTCGCCGACGCCTACATCGGCGAGTGCTCCCTCGCCCGCGACTCGGCGCGCGCGGTGCGGCCGCGCTTCTTTGCGGTCGTCGGCGTCAGTCTTGTCGTCCTCGTCAGCGAGCTCGTCGGGCTGGTGCTCTGCTTCGTCGGCGCCCTCTACCCGCTCACCGTGTTCGCGGTCGCGATCCCCGTGCTCGTACTGGAGGGCATCGGGGTCTGGTCGGCGACCGGACGATCGGTCACGCTGACAAGGGCACACGCCATGCATGTCCTCGGCCTCGTGCTGACGGTGCAGCTGCTCGTCGCCGTCGTCAACACCGCGCTCGTCGGCGGAGTGAGTGTGTTGTTGCGGTCCGGCAACGGCATCATCGCCGCGGTCATCGGGCAGAGCATCGCGAGCACCGTCGCCGGGGTGTTGACGACCCCCTTCGCCGCGGCGGCGATCGTGGTCTTGTATTTCGACCTACGGACACGCGACGAAGCGTTCGACGTGCAGCTGCTCATGCAGCGCAACGACGCGCGGGCGCGCATCCCCGCGTGAGCCCCCTGCTGGCGGCGCGCGTGAGGCAGGCCGTCGATCCCGGGTCGGCGCAGCGGGAGGCGAGACACATCCTCTCCGACCGCAAGTTCCGGTCGACCTCGACTCCCCGGCCGCTCCGCGGACCGCTGCGCTGGCTCGGTGACCGGCTCGGGACCCTGTTCGGCCCGATCGGACGCTTCTTCGGCCTGATCCCGGGCCCGGTGTGGATCCTCGTGCTGATCGCCGTGATCGCACTCCTCGTCGTGCTCGGCGTACGCGCCCGGCGGCGACTCGCGACGCGCGCACCGTCGTCGACGAAGCGCGCGCGCGGCGGGATGCATGACGACGAGGAGGATCCGGACGCGCTCGAACGCGCGGCCGACGAAGCCGAGCACGACGGCGACCTCGCCCGCGCGCTTCGGCTCCGCTTCCGGGCCGGGCTGCTGCGGCTCGGCGACCGCGGCGCGATCCGCTACCGCCCCTCGGTCACGACGGGCGAAGTTCGGCGCGCGCTCGGCTCGGCCACGTTCGACGACCTCGCGGGCACGTTCGAAGCGGTGACCTACGGAGGCCGCACCGCCGAACCGCCTGATGTCGAGCGCGCGCGCCGCGGATGGCCGCGCGTGCTGGAAGAGACCGGGCGCCGATGAGCGCACTGCAGGTGGACGAGGTCGCGGCCAATTCGGCATCGGCCGGGCGCCGACTCTGGATCGGCGTCGTGGTCGTCGTCGCGGGTGTGATTCTCGCCAACCTCCTGGCGCAGGGGCTCGACCGTGCAGTCGGTGGCGATCAACCCGGTGGCCTCGCGGGGTCGTCGTACGCGACGGCACCCGGGGGCGTCGCGGCATACGGAACGCTACTGGCGCACTACGGCCATCGTGTCCGGTCACAACGCGGAGCGATCGGTCCGGACACCCTCCCCTCCGACTCGACCGCGATCGTCCTCGAGCCCGCCGGCCTCACCGACCACGACGCGTCGGCCCTGCGGCAATTCGTCGGGTCCGGCGGACGGCTGGTGATCGGCGGCTCGTCGCCGTTCTATCTCGACCAGCTGCGCGACGCGCCGCCGCGTTGGGAGATCGCCGGCGCCCGGTCCTGGCGGCGGATCGATCCCGCGTTCGCCGACGTGCGCGAGATCGACGGCGCGGGACTGGGCTCGTGGTCGGCGCCGGGCTCCGGTCGCGCGGTCGTCGGCGTCGATTCCTTCGCTCTCCTCACGCGCGCGACGGTCGGCCGCGGCGAGATCTACTTCCTCGCCGACGCCTCGCCGCTCGAGAACTCCTACCTGGGCACCGCGGACAACGCGGCGTTCGCACTCGCGCTCGCGGGTGACGCGGGTCGCCCGGTCGTCTTCCCCGAGGGCGTGCACGGCTTCGGCGCCGGTCGCGGATGGTCGGCGATCCCCGGACGCTGGAAGGTCGCGCTCGCGCTCGTCGCGATCGCGGCCGTCGCTTTCGCGTGGTCGCGCGCCCGCCGATTCGGTCCACCCGATCAGCAGTCGCGCGCGCTGCCGCCCGCACGCACGGAGTACGTACGGGCGCTCTCGGTCAGCCTCGAGCGCACTCACGACCGTACCGGCGCGCTTGCGCCGGCGCAGCGCTGGGCCCGCACCCGCTTGATGGCGCGAGCCGGGCTCGGGGCGGCGGCCGACAACGACGCGATCGTCGCCGCGGCGCGGTCGTTCGGGTGTACCGCCGAAGAGGTCGACGCGTTGGTCGCGCCCGTTGCGGACGACGCCGGGGTCCTGGCGCTGGGCCGGGCAATCGTCCGTATCGGCGGGAACGGGAGGATGCAGTGAGAGAGCTTCGCGATCGCGTCGTGCACGAGGTCCGCAAGGTGGTCGTCGGCCAGGACTACGTGATCGACGTGCTGCTCGCGGGGACAGCCGTCGGTGGGCACGTCTTGTTGGAAGGGGTTCCCGGTGTAGCGAAGACGCTCCTGGCGAACGCGTTCGCGCGCGCCATCGGCGTCGACTTCCGACGGGTGCAGTTCACGCCCGACATGTTGCCGTCGGATCTCACGGGCACGATGACGCTACGCGCGGGCGCGCTGACGTTCCGACCCGGCCCCATCTTCACGAACCTCGTGCTCGCCGACGAGATCAACCGGACCCCGCCGAAGACGCAGGCCGCCCTGCTCGAAGCGATGCAGGAGCGGCAGGTGAGCATCGACGGCATCGCGCGCCCGCTGCCCGAGCCCTTCCTCGTTGTCGCGACCCAGAACCCGATCGAATACGAGGGCACCTATCCGTTGCCGGAAGCTCAGCTCGACCGGTTCATCGCCAAGCTCGACGTCGGGTATCCCCCCGCCGCCGACGAGGCCGCGATGCTCCGGCTCGCGCACCGCGGGGTCGCGCCCGCAACGCTCGCCGACGTACAGACCGTGACCACGCCCGACGAGCTGTTGGCGTTGCGCGATCTCGTCGACGCAACCGCCGTGGCCGAGCCGATCGTCACCTACGTCGTCGCGCTCGTCCGCAAAACCCGCGAGCTGCCGAGCGTGGAGCTCGGAGCCAGTCCGCGCGCAGCGGTGCACCTTCTCGCGGCGGCGAAGGCGTCGGCGCGACTCGCGGGCCGGGAGTTCGTCATTCCCGACGACGTCGCGGCCGTCGCGCCCGCGGTATTGAGGCACCGCATCACGCTGCGCCCGGAGGCCGAGCTCGAGCACTACCGCGCCGACGACGCGGTCGCGGCCGCGATCTCCTCGGTGCCAGTGCCGCGATGACACCGACGGCACGCGTCGCGTACGTGGTCCTCGTGCTCGCGCTTGTCGCACTCGCCGTTCCGGGCGCAGTCTCGTTCACGCTCCTGGCGTTGCTCGCGATCGCGACGGCCGTCGACGTCGCAATCGCGCACCACCGCGTTCGCGTCCGGCGCACCGTTCCGCGCATCCTCGCCCGCGGAATCCCGGCGTCGCTGTCGGTCGAGGCCGATGCCGACGCGCCCGGGCGCATCGAGATCCGCCAGGCGCAGCCCGCCGACGTCACCATCGAGCCGTCCGTCGGACACGGCTCGCTCGCGGCGCGTCTCGTTGCCCACCGGCGGGGCGAGGCGGTCCTTCCCCCGGTGACCGCACGTTGTCGGGGCCCGCTCGGGTTGGGGCGGTGCACCTTTGTGGGCGAGGGCGAAGCGCACCTCCTCGTGTATCCCGACGTGGTGGCCGCGCAACGGGTCGTCGTGGCCCTGCGGCGCGGGCAGTTCCGCGATCCCGGACTACGCGCCCGCGGTCCACTCGGCCTCGGCACCGACTTCGAGGCGATCCGCGACTACCTGCCCGACGACGACGTGCGGCAGATCAACTGGACGGCAAGCGAGCGCGCCGGTCGCCCGATGAGCAACGTCTACCGAATCGAACAGGACCGCGACGTGGTCTGTCTGCTCGACGTGGGCCGTCTCATGTCGGCGCCGCTCGACCACCGCAGCACCCGACTCGATGTGGCTATCGACGCGGTCACCATGGTCGCGCTGGTCGCCGACGAGCTCGGCGACCGGTGCGGGGTCACCGCGTTCGACGCCGACATCCGTGGACAACTGCGGCCGCGGCGCAACGGTGGCCGGCGGGTCGTACGGGCGATCCTCGAAATGGAACCGAAGGCGGTCGACAGCGACTACGACCTCGCCTTCCGCAGTGTCACGGGCGGAAAGAGATCGTTGATCCTCGTCTTCACCGACCTCGTCGACGCGGCCGCGGCGCGGTCGCTCATCGCTTCGGTTCCGGTTCTCGCGCGCCGCCACGCGGTCATCGTCGCCTCGGTGCGCGATCCCGACCTCGACGGCGCACTCAGGCGGGAGCCCGCGAGCACGAGCGATGTCTACGCGTCGGCGGTCGCCATCGACGTCCTCGACGAACGGCGGAGGATCGCGACGCGCTTGGAGCACGCGGGCGCACGGGTGGTCGAGGCGCCCGCGGCCGTGCTGGGCGAGGCGTGCGTGCGCGCCTATCTACGACTCAAGGCGAGAGCGCGTCTGTAGCCCGGGCGTCCGGGATGCGCGCATCCGGAATGGTGAGACCGGGCGCGCCCCGCCAGAACACGAGACCCCAGTACGTCGCGCCGAGGCCCAGACCGACGACCAACACGACGGCCAGACCCTTGCCCGCGGGCGTGAGAAACCCTTCGACGAGCCCGGCGACGACGAGCCACACCGCGGTGCCGAGGACGATCTCGACCGCGGCGCGCGCCTCGGTACGCAAGGCGTCCATGCGCGAACGCGTGCCCGGGTCGACGATCGCGGACGCCAGTCGCAAACCCGCCATCCCCGCGACCGCGATACAGCTCAACTCGAGTACGCCGTGCGCGACGACCAGCTCGAAGAACGGCCGTCCGTTGCCCGCGCCGATCGCGAGACCCGCCACCGCGCCCAACAGGATCCCGTTCTGGATGAGGACGTAGAGCGTGCCGAGGCCGAGGAGGATGCCGCCCGCGAACGCGAGAAACGTGACCTGGATGTTGTTCGTGAAGATCTTGGCGGCGAGATCGGATTGGTCGTCGACCGACCGCCCGAGGTCCTGGCCCGCCGAGCGCGGTTGGGTCACCGACTGGTACGCGGTGGGGACGAGCCCGCCGGCCGGCCCCGGATCGTGCCACGCCCAGTACCCGGCGAGCAGGGTCGGGAGCGCGAGACACGCGATCGCGACGACGAGCAACGCCGGTCGCTCCCGCACCCGTCGCCAGTATCCGCGCGTCGCGAACTCGCGCACTGTGTTGCGTGCTCCGGTCGTGTTGTAAACGGCGTGGCGTCCGCGTTGCGTGAGCCCTTCCAGTCGGCCGACAACCGGATCGGCGGGAAACCGGCGGCGGGCATACGCGAGATCCGCGGCGACCGCGCGGTAACACGAGCCCAGCCGCAGCACACCTTCGGGGCCGAGCCGCGCGGGCGCGTTACCGCCCCGGGCGAGGAGCTGCTCGAGCTCGGCCCAGGTCGGGGATCGCTCGCTCAGGAACTCGTCTAGGTTGGTCACGTGGCCCTGGACGACCGCGTCACGATCGCGACGCCGGAGGGCGTCACACTCGAGCTCGTGCTCGCCGGTGTCGGCTCCCGGTTCGTCGCCCGCCTCCTCGACACGCTGATCCAGCTCGGGATCATCTTGGCACTCGCCGCCGGGGTCGCGTTCACCTCGGCGCCCGGCTTCGTGCGGGCGTTGTCCAGTGTCGTCATCTTCTTGGTGCTCTTCGGGTACGACGTGCCCTTCGAGGTCATGAACGGCGGGCGGACCGTCGGGAAGAACGCGGCGGGGATCCGCGTCGTCGGAGTGCTCGGCGAACCCGTCGGCCTGCTCACGAGCGCCATCCGCAACATCGTGCGGATCGCCGACTTCCTACCCTTCCTCTATGCGGCCGGTGTGATCTGCATGGTTGCTACCGGGCGCGATCAACGCCTCGGTGATCTCGCGGCGGGAACCATCGTGGTGCGCGACCGCTTCCCCGGTCTCGCATCCAGCGTCAGTGCACCCGCGACCGTGCCGGTCGACGCGGTCGCCGCATGGGACGTCTCCGCGCTCGACTCGACCGACCTCTCCACCATTCATCAATTCCTGGACCGGCGCCTCGCCCTCCCACTCCCCGTGCGCGCACACTTCGCGTCCGAGCTGGCGGCGCGGGTCGCTCCGTTGGTCGTCGGCGCGCCGTACGGCACGCATCCGGAATACCTGCTCGAAGGCGTCGTCGTCGCCAAGCAGGCGCGCGGCTGATGCACGCATTGCCGGCCGGGATACGCACGCGCCAACTACGCGTCGCCGCCGGAGGCATGGTCGCGATCGCCGCCGCGTGGCCGATCCTGCCCCATCCCGGCGTCACGTGCCCGCTGCGCGCTGCGACAGGCATCCCGTGCCCGTTCTGTGGCATGACGCGCGCGGTGGTGGCCGCGGTGCACGGCCATCTCGGGGCGTCGCTCGCGTTCAATCCCGGCGGCTTGATCGTGTTGTTGGTCGCGTTGGTCGCTGTTGCACGACCGGCCTGGTTGCGACGCGCACTCGCGCCGCCCTGGACGGTCCTGGCCGGGCTCGGCGCGCTCTGGGTGTGGAACATCGGCTTCAACCCGACGTTCCATCAGCTCCTGTTGCGCTAGTCAGCCGACCTCGCGTCGGCCTTCGAGCGCGCGGCCCAGGGTGACCTCGTCGGCGTATTCGAGGTCGCCACCGACCGGCAGACCGCTCGCAATCCGCGTCACCGTGAGGCCTGCGGGTTTGAGCAACCGGGCGAGGTACATCGCGGTTGCTTCACCTTCGATGTTCGGGTTCGTCGCGAGGATCACCTCGCTGATCTCCTCGGCGGGGATGCGGGCGAGCAGTTCCTTCACCCGCAGTTGTTCGGGTCCGACGCCCTCGATCGGCGAGATCGCCCCCTGCAACACGTGATAGCGCCCGCGGTATTCACCCGTACGCTCGACCGCGACGATGTCGCGCGGCTCTTCGACGACGCACACGACATGGTTGTCGCGCCGTTCGTCGAGACAGAACGCGCACAGGTCGCCCTCGGAGATGTTGAAGCAGCGACGGCACCACGTGACACGGTCCTTGGCGTCTTCGATGGCGTGCGCCAACCGCTTCGCGTCGAGCGCGTCGACCTTCAGCAGATAGAACGCGATGCGTTGCGCCGATTTCGGTCCGATGCCAGGCAGGCGGCCGAGCTCGTCGATCAGCGTCTGCATGACGCCCTCGTAGACGTTCACGGGTTGCCAGGTCCTCCGAGACCGCCGAGCAAGGAGTTGATGTCGAGACCGCCGGTCACGGCGCCGAGCTTTTGGGCCTGGAGCTCCTTCGCCTGGCGCGTGGCTTCGATCACCGCCGCGACGACGAGGTCCTCGAGTGTCTCGATGTCGTCGGGATCGACGACGCTGGGATCGATCTTGATGTCGCGCAGCTCACCCTCGCCCGTGACCGTGGCGCGAACGACCCCACCGCCGACCGTCGCGTCGATGGTCGTGCTCGCCAGCGCCTCCTGCGCGGCCTGCATGTAGATCTGCATCTCCTGGACCTGCTTCAGCATGTCCATGGGGTTCACGCCGGCGTTGTCACCCTGGTCGGTCATGTCGGTCCTCCCTCAGCCCCGCCGGCGTTCGTCGACGACTTCGGCTCCGAGCCCCGCCACGAGCCGCGTCACCGAGTCGTGCTGCGGCGCGTCGTGCGCGTCGGCGAGCTCGGTCAAGTCGACCACTTCGTCTTCTTCCGGTTCGGGCTCCAGCTCAGGTGCCTCGGCATCGGCAGGCGCCGGACCACCGGTGCCCGAGCTCGGCGGGCGCAGCGCGTCGACCTTGTCGAAGTCGTGCGCCCGCAACATGAACCGCGGCGCGGCACCGAGGCGCGAGGCGAATGCTTCCTTGATCGCGGCCGCTTCCTTGCGGAATCGCTCGTTGATCGCGTCGAACCGTCGCTTCGGCACACCGAAGACGATCACGCCGTTCTCGAGTGCGATCGGTTGCGCGTCCTGGATACCCGCCCGCACGGGAGCCTTCAACAGACCGAGTGCCTCCGGCCACGCCTCGATGACGTCGTCGAGCGCGAACGTGACCGCATCGGCCGATTCGGTTGCATCGGGTTCCCCGGCCGCCGGTGCGGGGGCGGTGGGCTCGGCGGGCTTGGCCGCGCGTTCGCGCCGCGCGAGTACCGGACCACCCGGAACCGGGCTCGGTCGCGCCGGTACCGGGGCGCTCGACGCCGGTGCGGTCGACGCGGGTGCGGTCGACGCGGCGGTCGAGGGTCGCGGCACAGGCCCGGTCGCCGAAGCGGTCGCCGGCACACCGTCGGACAGGCGTTGCTCGAGCCGCTCGATGCGGTCGAGCAGCGTCTCGTCGCGGCTGCGCGCCTCGCGCCGGGTGATGCGCACGACCGCAACTTCCAGCACCAACCGCGGATCGGCGACGGCTTGACCGCGGATGTCGACGATCGCCTCCCCCAAAATTTCGATGGCGCGCACGACCGCGCCGTTCCCCATCTCCTTGGCGAGCGCGACGAGGCGCTCACAGTCTTCGGGCGCGCCGTCGTAGGGGACGCGCCCGGACGCGTTCGCCTGCAGGAACGCGTCGCGCAAGGTGCGGAGCAGGTCGTCGGCGACGCGGCGCACGTCGTGACCCGACGCCACGAGGTCGTGGACGCCGACGAGTGCCGAGGCGACGTCGTCGGTCGCGGCCGCCTCGAGGATCGCGAGCCGCAGCTCGAACGGAGCACCGCCGAACGCCGACTGCACCTGCTGCGCGTCGAGCTGCCCACTTCCGACGGCCAGCGCCTGGTCGAGCAGCGAGAGGGCGTCGCGCGCCGAGCCGGCGGCGCGCCGGGCGATGAGGTCGAGCGCTTCGGGATCCGACTCGATTCCCTCGCGAGCGAGGATGTCGGCAAGGTGCCCGACGAGCTGGCCGTGCGACAGGAGCGTGAACTCGAAGTGCTGCGTGCGCGAGCGGAGCGTCGGCAACACCTTCTGCGGATCGGTCGTGGCGAGGACGAACACGACGTGCGCGGGCGGTTCCTCGAGCGTCTTCAGCAGCGTGTTCGACGCGGCCGGCGAGAGCATGTGGACCTCATCGATGATGTACACCTTGCGGCGGCTGCTCGCGCCGACTCCGAGGTGCACGCTCTGAATGAGCTCCCGCATCGCCTCGACGCCGTTGTTCGACGCGGCGTCGAGCTCGACGAGGTCGAAGAACGTGCCTGCGGCGACCGCCGTGCAGTTCGCACAGACTCCGCACGGCTCCCCGTCGTCGCCAAGGTTCAGACAGTTGAGCGCGCGTGCGAGCAAACGTGCGGTCGTGGTCTTGCCCGTGCCCCGTGGTCCGGAGAAGAGGTACGCGTGCCCGACGCGATCGTCCCGGACCGCGTGCCGGAGCGCGGTCGTGATGTGATCCTGGCC
>JAUZEI010000359.1 GCA_030839105.1 Actinomycetota bacterium | reverse complement strand
CCGGGTACTTGACCGGTCCGATCTGACCCTTGATCTCCCACGTCATGTGCGCGGCTGCTTGCTGCACGTTCTCGGGACTGATGTACGACTTCCCCTTGGCCTGCACGAGATTCTTGACCGCCTGGATGAACATGTCGGCGGCGAAGTAGCCAACCGCGGAGCCGAGGTCCGGTGCCTGGCTCGCCTTGACTGCCTTGATGTCGGCCTTGAGACGCGCGTTCGCCGCAGTCGGGTCGCTCAACGGGGCGAAGACCGTGAACACCGCGCTGCCCTTCATGGGCGCCAACACCAGGTCCGAGTACAGCGCCGAGATGAACGCGCCCGGGTACTGGTTCGCCTGCAGCAATCCGTACATCGGAATGCAATCGGTCGTCAGCAGGCACACGATGGCATCCGGCGCACCGCCCTTGTTGCTGTGCAGTAGTTGCTGCACGTAGGGCGTGTAGTCGGAGACCGGCGGCGGGGGGACGATCCCCTTTGCGAACACGACATCGAATCCCGCCCCCGCGTACGGTGGCTCGTCGTACTTGGCGGCATTCTGGCCCGAGGGGGTGTCGCTCGAGAAGAGTGCGACCGTCGGGTGATCCTTGCCGGTCGCTCGGCGCGCATATTTGATGATGTTCCCGGCGCTGTCACCGAGTTGCTTCGGAGTGTTCGGAACGAGGCAGCCGTCGATCCCGAAGCCCCATACGGTCGGGTCGGGCTTCGCGGTGCAATAGGTGTCGTCGAACGCGAAGCCGAAATACGGCACGTGCTGTTGCTTGAAGTACGCCAGCGGATTGACGGAGCTGACGTCGCCGACGATCCCGAATACCTTTTCCTGCGCGACGAGTCGGCGTGCCTCTGACAAGGCCGTTGCACGATCCTGGTTGTCGTCCGCAAACTCGACGTATTCGAGCTTCACGCCCGGGATCTCGTTGGCGTCGTTGAATCGCTTGATCCGTGCGCTCGCCCCGATGTCGACGGTCGGAAGCTGCGACTTGATTCCGAGACTCGCGACCTTGATCGTCGTCCCGTCGAAACCGCGGACGGCACCCGACGGTTGCGAGTAGTCCGGCCCGCCGGCGCTCGTCGGTGTCGACCCACCGGATCCGCCGGTTGAAGGCGGACCGCTACTGCCGCCCGACGAGCTGCATGCGACCAGGACGGAGCTCAGCAGAGTGAATGCGACGAGCATCGTGCCATTGCGACGAACACGCACTGATTCCCCCTCGGTTCGACGGTTGACATCGCAAAGGGCGTCGGGATTCGGACGAACCTAGTACATACTATGTACACCTCGCCAGGGCACGGTCAAGCATGCACCGACGCCCGGGGCGCGGCCTCGGTGCGTGCTGCCACGTGTGTCGAGGTCCAGTGATCGCCTGCGAACGATCAGCACGCCGACCAGGCGACATAGTACATACTAGGTTGGGTAGGTATCGCCGAAACAACGCTCTGGGATCTGACGACATGCAGGCACCGACCCTCAACTGGGACCCCTACGACCTCGACCTCGACGACGAGCCGTACGCCGCCTGGCGTCAGCTACGCGAACACGCGCCCGTGTACCGGAATGATCGCTACGACTTCTGGGCGCTCAGCCGCTTCGCTGATGTCGAAGCCGCGCACAAGGAACCACTGACCTTCAGCTCCGCCCGGGGCACCGTGCTCGAAAACATGGGCAACGACATGTCCGCACTGGGGATGATGATCTTCGTCGATCCTCCTGCGCATACGGCGATGCGTTCGCTCGTGTCGCGCGCGCTCACACCTCGACGCGTCGCGGCGCTCGAAGACACGGTTCGCGCGCTCTCTGCCGAGCTCATGGATCCGCTGGTCGGGAGCGACGGATTCGACTACGTGCAACAGTTCGCCGCCCAGCTGCCGTCACGCGTCATCTCGTCGCTCGTCGGCGTTCCGCCCGAGGACCAGGAGGAGCAGCGCCGGCTGGTCGACGCGATGTTCCACATCGAACCTGGTGTCGGGACCATGAACGAGGCGGCCGCAACCGCCGCGCTCGCGTTGATCACGTATCTCGGCCACCTCGTCGCAAAACGGACGCTCGATCCCCGCGACGACATGGTGAGCGACTTGATCCGCGCCGAGATCACCGACGAACAAGGCCACGTCCGCCGCCTGACGGCCGACGAGTGCACACGCTTCGCGCTCCTGCTGTACAGCGCCGGAACGGAGACTGTGGCGAAGCTCCTCGGGAACGCCGCGGTCGTGCTCGCGCAGCATCCGAACGAGCGCGCCGAGCTCGTCGCGCATCCCGAAATCATTCCGAACGCCATCGAGGAGCTCCTTCGCTTCGAGGCACCGTCGCCGGTCCAGGGGCGATGGACGACCCGCGCCGTGTCATTGCACGGTGTCGACATCCCACCGGGCTCGAAAGTCCTTCTGCTCACAGGAAGCGCAGGTCGCGACGAACGCGCCTTCCCCGATCCGGACCGCTTCGACGTCCGGCGGAACATGCAGCACCACCTGTCGTTCGGATACGGCGTTCACTTCTGCCTAGGCGCCGCACTGGCGCGTCTCGAGGGACGGGTCGCCTTGGAAGAAACGTTGAAACGATTTCCCGCCTGGGACGTCGATCCCGGCGGCGTCACGCGCGTTCACACGAGTACGGTGCGGGGCTATCGACAAGTCGAGATTGTGATCTGAGTTCGTGACGCACGACGTACGAGCCGGTCAGCTGATCTCGCGACCGACACTCTGCGATGCGCTCAGCGCTTGTCCGAAGTCCAGGCTTCGGCCGCCGCCACGCCACGAATGAACAGTTTCACGGCGTCTGGACCGGGAGCGCGCGAGCCCTCGATCGGTATGGCCGAGGAGATCTGCCGGCTGAGCGCGAAACCGCGGAGCGCGTGGAACAGCGCATCGACACCGGTCTTGCCGGGCTTTCCTCCGATGGCCTGGCGCAGCAGTTGGCGTATGGGCGTCTCGGCTTGGGCGGCAGTTTCGGCGATCTCGGTCATGACGTCGGCGGACGTGTCGGGATCGTGCTGCATGTTGAGCAAGATCTGGAGTCGTACCAACGTTGTCGGACTGTCGTAGTGACGGGCGAGGAGACGATAGAGCGAGTAGATCCGCTCCTCGGGAGTGGCGCCCTCGATCCGTGCGCTCTGGAGGTCCTCGATGAACCGACGATCGACCTCCTTGACGATTGCGAGAAGTAGGGCTTCGCGCGTTCCGAAGTGATACTGCAAGGCGCCCCAACTGACGTTCGCGCGCCGGGCGATCTCGTTGGTGCTCGACCGATAGAAACCCACCTCGAGGATCGACGCGATCGCGGCGTCGATGATCTGAGTTCGTCCGCTCACCTCGGCGGAGTCGGTTGCCTTTCGGCGGCGCCGACTTCGATCACGCGGTACTGCTACGCCGCCTGGGTTCATGTCACCTGGCTCTTTCCTCCTCGACGAACGAGACCACACTTCACGATACGGGGTGACGGCGTGCCCGACCTCACAACGGGCGTTGGAGGATGACGCCGGTGCGGCTCGCCGTCACCAACGCGGTCGAGGGATCGTCGAGCTGATTGACGGCCACGCCCCGAAGCTGGCGAACGGCTTCGACAGTCAGGTTCAAGCCATGGATGTAGCCCTCACCGATGAGACCACCGTTCGTATTGCACGGGAGGCCGCCGCCGGGCGCGAGATTCCCGTCGGCGATGAAGTCCTTGGCTTCGCCGAAACCGCAGAAGCCGAGTGCTTCCAGCTGCATCAGGAGGATCGGCGAAAACGCGTCGTAGATCATGGCGACGTCGATGTCGGAGCGCGCGATACCCGAGCCGAACAGCTGGGCCGCGAGCGCGACGGATCCTTCCATCACCTCGAGATTCGGTCGGTAGTGGTTGCTCGCGATCTCCTCTTCGAACAGCCCGGCGGTCGCCGCCGCGGCGACGATCACGGGAGCCGGCGTATCGCGAGCGCGGTCCGCGGTCGTGACGACGAGGGCAACGGCACCATCCGTCTCCTGGCAGCAGTCGAAGAGTCGAATGGCGGGTTCCGCGATCCAACGCGACGACTGGTGATCGTCGAGCGTGATGCGAGTTCCGTAGAAATGGGCGTTGGGGTTGGTCGCGGCGTAGTCGCGCAGCTGTACGACGGCGCGCCCGAAGTCGGCGCTCGTCACGCCGTACGTGTGCATGTACCGCGTCGCGTTGAGTGCCATCCAGGATGCCGGCGTCAGCACCCCGAACGGTGAGCACCACTGGCTCGCGGTCGAACCCGAGTGCGCTGACGTCGGGCGCGGGCTCACCTGCGCCCGCCCGAACCGCGACCCGGAGCGGGCCTTGATCGCGCGATATGCGACGACCACGCGTGCCGCGCCGCCGGCAACCGCCGCGGCGGCGTGCAGCAGTACGCCTTGCGATCCACCTCCTCCGTAGGGCACTCGGCTCGACCATCGGACTTCCGGCGTGCCGAGCGCCCGGACGAGCTCGGTTTCCTCCACCGGGTCAATCGTGTAACTGACGAAGCCGTCGACGTCGTCGGTTGTGAGGCCGGCATCACTGAGCGCCGCGACGATCGCTTCGCCCGCGAGTTGCGTTTCGCTTCGGCCCGCCGCCTTCGAGAATTCCGTCTGGCCGATTCCGACGATCGCCGCCGAACCGCCGAGCGACACGCTCACGTCGGTCCGGCGGGCTCGAAGACCGGCACGGTCAGACCGTCCGCCGTCGCCTGGAACATCACCCGCACCGGCGCGCCGATACGCACCTCGGGTGGTTCGACTCCGACAAGGTTCGACACGACGCGGATGCCCTCGTCCAAATCGACGAGCACGGCGACAACGGGATACGAGAACGCCGGATGCTGCGGATGATGGAGGATCGCATAGCTGTACACCGTGCCCGTGCCCGCGAGCTCTACGACTTCATGTTCGACTGAGTGGCACTCGGGGCACATTGGCCGGGGCGGATGGCGGAGACGGCCGCACGCGCGACATCGTTGCGCGACGAGTCGCCCGTCGCGCGCCGCCTCCCAGAACTCCTTGTTGTCGTCGGTGATGATCGGCGCAGGACGTGTCACAGCGCCTGGATCCACCGCGCCGTGCGCCCCCACAAGAGCTCCCTCGTGTCCGCGACGTTGTGATTGTGACCGGCGTCCGGCAGAACGAACATGGTGATGTCGCGACTCGTCGGGAGCTCCTCGGGGATCCGGTGGGCCCGCCCGGTGATGTCGAATTCGCCCACACCGAGGAATACGGGAGCATCGATGGTTTCCAGCTCTTCTCGGATCGAGCCCGGAACCATCGAGGTGAGTCCGACGAGACCGAGGAGCGGAGACGTGGCCTCTCGTATCGCTTCCATCGCGGTCTCCGGTGGCACGCCGTGAACGAGAAGTGACGAGCTGGAGTCGGAGCTCGGCCGGGTGGGAAGCGGGCCGCCGAAGCGTTCCTTGGTGAGAGCAGTGAGGGCCGAACGCAACCGGGCCGGATCGTTGACGTAGCGACGTTCGTCCTCGGTCAGGAAGTCGATCAATCCCTCGCCGCTGAAGCCGAGCAGGACGAGCGCGTCGTAGCAACGGCTGCGCGCCTGCTGCACGACGATCAGGAGCGCACCGGCCGAGTGTCCGAGACCGACCGGGAGGAGGTTCTCGAGGGGGCCGACGTTCGGATCGATGGATCCCTTGCGCAGCCGATCGAGGATCTCGTGGGTGGCGAGCGCGGCGACGTCGGCGACGACGCGCGGCATGAGGGTGTACCCGTCGATCGGCCGGTCGCTCTCGCCTACTCCAGGCGGATCAACGGTGACGACGACGAGCCCGGCGGAGGCGAGGTGGCGCGCCATGCTGTACGAATCGCCGACGTCGGGTGTGCGGAGATCGAAATAGCGGCGCGACATTCCCCCACCGGGCAGACAAACGACGACCGCGCGCGCCTCGCCGAGCATGTGCGACGTTGGAAAGAACACGTCGCCGACGATGCGTTCGACGCCCACGGGCGCGACATCTCGAACGTCGACGTCGACCCTGACCGCCGTAATCGGTGTGGTCGACGTGTTCGTCACGACGAGGCGACGGGTGCGTCGAGAATCGCGCGGTCCGATGCGAAGGCGTCGATCTCCGGGTCCGTGTAACCGAGCTCGAGCATGATCTCGCGGGTGTGTTCGCCACACAAGCACGGTCCTCTCTGCACGACGCCCGGTGTCGCGGACAGATGGACGAGCAGCCCGGCATCCTCGAACCGTCCGACATTCCCGGCCCGGGTCTCGGCGACGAGCTGCGACGCGCGCGCCTGCGGATCGTCGAAGAGTGTGCGGCAATACTCCTCGTCCACGACCTCGGCCGGGACACCCGCGGCGTTGAGGGCCTGGCACCATTGCGCGGCCGGATGCTCCGCGAATCGCGACTCGAGAATCGCGGCGGCCTTTTCCGGGCTCTCGAGCGCGATGCGATCCTCCCGGAGAGCAGCAGCAAGGGATATGCGATGTTCGTCGCGGACCGCCGCGACGAACAACCATCGAGCGTCGGCGCACTCGTAGAGGCGATAGAAGGGCGACAGCCCGTACTGCCCCGCGTCGACTTCACCCCATTGTGCCGGCGTTCCGTCGGAATGAATCCACGCGTAGGAGGTGAGGAGCAGCTGCGCGTTCACGATGGAGGTACTGACAGCCTGTCCCACGCCGGTGCGATCGCGGTGATAGAGCGCGGCCGTGATCGCGATCGCCGCGAGCAGCGCATTGCCCGTGTCTCCCATCCCGGATCGGCTCCACAGCGGCGGGTTGCCGGCACTGCAAGCGCCATCTTCCCATTCGACGCCGGAAAGGGCGGCCGCGGTTTGATCGGTTCCGGGAAGATCGGACCTCGGACCCTTCTCGTATCCGCGCGTGTTGCAGTACACGAGCTTCGGATAGCGCTCGCGCAAGCTGTCGTAGTCGATTCCAAGGCGGGCAGCCGCGCCGGGCCGCCAGTTCGTCGTGACGACGTCAACGCGTTCGATGAGGCGGTCGAGCACGGCGCGACCGCTCGGGTGCTTCAGGTTCAGCGCGATGCTGCGCTTACCGCGATTCGTCCCGAGTCCCATGTGCGTGCCGGCCCAATAGGTGTCGTGCAACGCGTGGA
>JAUZEI010000350.1 GCA_030839105.1 Actinomycetota bacterium | reverse complement strand
ATCGACGCCCCCGGCCAACGTCTCATCGAACAAACCGAGACCGACCGGCGCGCACTCGTCACGTTTCTGTCCGCCGACTTCCGAGCAGCCCGCACCCAGAGCCGCTAAACCCGCACGGCTGATCTGTTTCGGAGTTCAAGGCGGCCGAAACGGCACGAGCGGACGATCACGATCGCCGGCGCATCCGCGACTATGGCCGGCGTCCCCCGTGCGCGTCTTGGTCGGTCGCCTTAGGTGCGTCGCGTGGCGGCAGCTGTATTTCTGCTTCGGCGTCCGCTATTCCGGCTTGCAGTTCGCGGCCCCGTTCGAGTTCGGCGTTGAATTCGGCGCCGACGAGCAAGGCCAGGTTGCTGAGCCACATCCATACCAAGAAGATGATGACGCCGCCGAGTGCCCCGTAGGTCTTGTTGTAGGAACCGAAGTTACGGACGTACACGCCGAAGGCGACCGAGCTGACGAGCCAAATCGTGATTGCGACAACTGCGCCGGGGCTGAGCCAGCGGAATGCGGGAAGCCGCACGTTTGGTGCGACGTAGTAGAGGATCGCGAACATGGTCAGGACGACAACGAGCAGCACGGGCCACTTCGCGATTTCCCACACGAGCACGGCGGTATCGCCTACACCGACCACGTCGCCTATCGCGTGCGCGAGGGGGCCGGTGACGACGATCGCCATCGCGACGACTGCCGCCATCAACACCATGAGGACGGTGACCGCAATTTGGATGGGTCGCAGCTTCCAGAAGCGCCGTCCCTCTTCGACCTCGTAGATGGCGTTGGATGCGCGCATGAACGCCCCGACGTAGCCGGACGCGGACCAGACCGCGCCGAGAAGTCCGACGCCGAGGAGGGCACCGGCACCACCTTTGTCACGGACGACGCTCGTGATCGGTTCGCGGAAGGTGTCGACCGCCGAGCGGGGACCGAGCTTTCCGACGATCTCGAGCAGCGAGTCCGTTGTCTTCGGGTACTGGCCGAAGAGTCCGACGAGGGCGACGAACACGAGCAGGGCGGGAAAGAGGGCCAGCACCGCGTAGTAGGTGAGCGCGGCGGCCCAGTCCGTGAGGCGATCGTCGCGAAACTCGCGCACTGTCCGGCGCACGACCGCCAGCCACTCCCGACGTGACAGCCGCCGAGGGCTCGTTGGCTCCGTCTGGCTCATAGCCCGAGTCTCCGCGGCGCTCCCCTTCACTCGGGTGCGTATACCCAATCTCTCGAGACGGCGGAGTCGCCATGACGGTTCGCTTCCCGCTGCCGGCGGTTCGGCCGGCAGTCATATTGTCGCTCGGTGAATGTTCGTGTGCCCCCGAAGCCGCGACTTCGTGGCTGGTTCCACCAGGTCGCGTTCGTCGTCTCGATTCCTGCCGGGATCGGGCTTGTCGCCCTGGCCCGAGGCGCCGCCGCGCAGGCGAGCGCGGCGATCTTCGCGGCTGGCCTGACGGGCCTGTACGGCGTCAGCGCGCTGTACCACCGCCGACGCTGGTCCACGAACGCCCAGCGGGTCATGAAATACCTCGACCACTCGATGATCTTCGTCCTCATCGCCGCTTCCTACACGCCCATCACAGTGCTGGCGCTACGACCGGCACTGGGCATCACTCTCCTCGTGCTCGCATGGGCGGGAGCGGTTATCGGCATCGTCGTCACGATCACGCGTCTGGAACGTTGGCGCGGCGTCGGACTCGCCATGTATCTCGGGCTGGGTTGGCTCCCCGTCGTTGCAGCCCCCCAACTCGCAAGAGCGCTCAGCCGCCCCGAAATACTGCTTCTCGTCGCAGGCGGTTTGCTCTACACGGCCGGCGCGGTCGTCCTCGCCCGCAATCGCCCGGATCCATGGCCCATGACCTTCGGCTACCACGAGGTCTGGCACGCCTTCGTCGTATGCGCGGGCGCCTGCCATTACATCCTCGTGCTCCTCCTCGTCCGAGCCTGAAATCCTCCTCTGCCCGCGCGCTCGACCGACAGCGACGCGGTCGGCAGCCCGACTCCGGTGCCGACGCCGGTTAGGTCCCCTCGCGCTGATTTGCGGAGTTCTCACTCACCATGCGGGTCAGATCCACGCGTGAGCGGATGCCCAACTTCACATAGATCTGCCGGAGATGAGAATCGACGGTGTGCGGCGACACGTACAGCCGTGCGGCGATCTCCCCGTTCGTGAGGCCGGCGGCGACCAGATTTGCGGTGCCGAGCTGCGCATCACTGAGACTGCCCCACCCGAAGGTGTCACGGCGTGCCCGCCTCCTGCCGCGCGCGGCGGGCTTGCCGGATGACGCCGGTGGTTGCGCATCCAGACGTACGAATGCCCCGACCGTGTCACCCATCGCGTTGACCGGTTCACAGCGCGCACTCACCGTGGTCCCACGGGAAAGCGAGAGCTGCTCCGGCTCCGTTTGCCCGCGCTCGATCGCTCGGCGCGCCCATTCCCACAGCATCCATCGGTCGGATTCGTCGACGAGGCGCACCGCCGCGGCATTCGTGATCATCGTGCGCTCGTTGACAGACACGACTGCCCCGCGAACATTGCGCCGGGCGCGAATGAAATGCGCCGTCAACGAGCGCTCGGCGGCGGATGCGTCGTCGACCAGGCCGTCTTCGATCTCACGACGGATGCGCCGTTTCCGTGACGGACTCATGGGTTCGCCCGATGAGCGCCAGCTGTTCCGCCGAACGATTACCGACGCAGACGCTCCTCCGACCGGTGGATCGTCGCATCCGTGAGCCCCGCGTCGCTCCCCTAGTCACCCGACGCGGGACCCTCGGGGAGGCCAGAGTTCGCTGCACCCCTCTCGCGGAGAGCTCGCTGTACCGAGCGTTCGATGAGGATCGGAAGGAAGCTCTTCAACCTCGCGGAGCGAAATCGTTCGAGTGTTGCATTGAGCGCGGTGTCGACCTCGCGCTCGTCGTGTCCGGAATCCACGAGCTGCCCTCGTAGCTCATGGACTCACGGCTCAGTGCCGAGAGGCCGCCGCGCTTCGTTCGCCATCGTCAGGACGCCGCCGCGATGGATCGAACGACTGCTTCGGACTGCATAGCCAACACGTCCATGAGTTCCTTAGGGTTGCTGCGCGTTGGAACGAGGACCGCCTGCGACGACGTGCAAGGCGGCGAGGTCGGGTTGCGGGCGCGCCAGCTGACGGAAGTGAGTGCCGCGGCGATCGGCCTCGTGTGCGATGAAACGCTCGCGTTCGTAGGCGCGTCGTGCAACATCGCGAATCGCACGCGCCTCCGTATTCGCGGGGTGCAGGAGGCGAAGCGCGTGTTGCTAGGGCGCATCCTTCGGGTCGAGCTGACGCCGGAAACCGTCGACCGTCGCGTCAACGACGCGATCGTGTCCCCACCGCAGCAAGGACTTCGTGATGCGTGCCGCGATCCGCATCGGCCGCTGCATCATCTCGACGGTCCACACCGCATGCACGCGAGTCTGGGAGTCGTCGCCCTCGAAGGTCAGCTCTGCGGTGCCCTCCAGGTCGCCGTGCACGACCGCGGTAAGGCGTTGTTGGGGCACGCACTCATCGAGGACGACGTCGAGCCGCATGCGATACGGCAACGGGGGCGAGACGAAACCGTGCAGCGCCGTACCGTGTTGCAGACCGCTTCCCTCGAACGAGAACTCCCGTAACCAGCTCCACCACGACGTGAAGCAATCGAACCGGGCGATGGTCGCCCACACATCCGCCGCGGGCACCGGAAATGTGAACGTGCCGTCGTAGTCGATGACGTAGACGGGGTTCGGCACAACCGGCACGCTACGCAAGATGCGGAGACATCGGGCGTCCGCTCCCGGCACGGCTCACTTGCGCGCTCGCCGATTCGGCCACGACTCGCCTCCTGCTGTTTTGCGAATCTGTGCAACGCCCTGCGTCGATCGCCGTATGCGCTCGGGAGCCGTCCCGTCGCCGCTGCGTTACGGTTCGGGAATGGCGCGCGGGCTCCCGGCGGGCACGGTGACGTTCCTGTTCACGGACATCGTGGATTCGACGCGGCTGTGGGATGAAGCTGCCCTCGAGATGGCCGAGGCCCAGCGCGTGCACGACACGATCGTTCGGGGCGCGATCGAGGATCACGGCGGATACGTGTTCGCCATGGGTGGTGACACCTTCTGCGCGGCGTTCTCGACCACCCGCGACGCGGCTACCGCGGCGATCGAGGTGCAGGAGCAGTTGCGCGACGACACCACTGTGAACCTCACAGTGCGTATGGCGCTCCACACCGGCGCTGCGAGCGAACGCGACCGGAATTACTACGGCACCGAGGTGAACCGCGGGGCGCGGTTGATGTCGTTGGCGCACGGAGGTCAGGTACTCGTCTCGGACGCGACCGAGGTGCTGCTGCGCAACCACGTGCATCTGCGGCCATTGGGCGAGCACCGGCTCCGCGGTCTGCGCGGACGGATGTCGGTGTACCAGCTCGTCGTCCACGGACTTCCCGCAGACTTCCCGATGCTCCGCAGCGGTGACTCTCTGCGCGGCAACCTCCCGCAGCAACTCAGCTCGCTCGTCGGCCGGGACGCCGTGGTGGAGGAGGTCGCCGAACTCGTCCGCTCGCACCGGCTCGTCACGCTGAGCGGCGTCGGTGGCGTCGGCAAGACCCGCCTCGCGCTCGA
>JAUZEI010000639.1 GCA_030839105.1 Actinomycetota bacterium | reverse complement strand
CGCGCCGCGATCCGGCGCAGCACAGCCCGGACGTCGTCGCTCTTCGTCGTATCGGCCCACGCGATCAGGTAGGTGTGGGCGTGGCCCTCCGCGACCGCGATCGCGTTCAGAAGCCCGAGATAGCTCGGCTTGTCGGACATGCGGTCGCCTCCTGCTTCGGGGTTTGCTCTCGCCCACGCTGGCACCAATCCGCGGCAGGCGCCACTAAGGGCGGGTTGCGCCGGTCGGCAGGCACACGCGGGGCAGCGCGAAGCGGCTTCTCGGGGTGATGATCACCGGGCCCGGGTCGCTGAGCACGACGACCGACGACCCTTCGGTCGGCCGGAAGAGCAGCGGTACGAGCATGCCGATCTTTGCCGACCGCACGACCAGCGGGTTGTCGAACACCCCGATGACGTCGCCCGGCTTCAGTCGCAGCGGCATCGGGTGCTCCAATGGCTTGCACGCGGCGGATGCGGAACCGCCCGGCCCGCGGTCGAACGACAGCCGGAAGTCGGTGACCGCGAACGCGGCTTTCGAGATCGGTGCGCTCGGGAGCTCGTGGTGCGCGCCCTGGTCGAGGATCCAACCCACGGTGAGGTGCTGCGAGAATGCCGTCTCGGGCCGCAGCGATCGGGGAACGGTGTGCGCCCGAGGATCGATCGGAATCGAGATGACCAAGCGCCGCGTCTCCTGGTCGAGGCGCTTGGCCTCGCGCTCGATGCGGACGGCCGCCCGAACGTTCCCCGGGATCCCGACCACGAAGAGCGCTATCGCGAACGGGAGGAGCCAACGCCACCGCGAAACCAGCACGTCGGCGGCGACCGCGAGCGCCGGCAGCGTCATCGCCGCGACGAGATACGCGTAGCGGGGCTGCAGCGCGTACGTGGATCCGAACGACGACGCGCGACCCGTCGCCGTGATCACGAGAAAGAGCACCGAGCCGACGAGAAGGCCGAGCGGTGCAAAGCGCACCGCCAACTGCCCCGACCGGCGCGCCTGCACCACGGCGACGGCGAGTCCGGCGATCAACGTGACGGCGAACAGCGAGCCCACCCAGGAACGGTCGCCCAGCAGCGCATAGGAATGGCGGAGACCCTTCGAGACGAACTCCTTGATACCGCGCGCGGTCGGCGAACCGCGCGTGTAGCCCTCGTGCCCGATCGCCGCGAACCAGACGCCGTAACACACGGCCGGCGGAACGACATGGAACAGCGCCGCCCGCCATCCGCGTCGCGCCAGGACGACGAGGCCGACGACGATCACCATCGCGACTGCGACGCCCGACATCATCAGTCCAAGCACTCCGGCCAGGAGACCGAGTCCGTCGCGGCGGTCGATCGGTCCGTCGTGATCGGCCAGGATGAGGTGCGCGAGCCCGAAGACGAGTGCGCCCGTGAACCCGATCTGGAAGGCGCGGGTGATGTTCGCGGCGCCCGATCCGAACAGCACGAACAGCGACGCCGCCGACGTGGCGATCCACGGCCGCACGCGCGCCCGCAGCATCACGACGAAGAGGAGCGCGGCCGCGGTCAGGTGCGACACCACCGCGAACAGCTGATACGGGAAGTAGGTGTGCAGCCCGAAGATCCCGTAGAGCCCGCGGAACAAGAGCACGGGAAGGGTCGACCAGTGCTCGTTGTGCGGGCGAAACAGGTCGCCGACATCTCCGGCTCGACGTGTGACCAGGAAGTCCCACTCGTCGTTGTAGAACCACCGCCGGCGACCGAGCACCATGTACAGCACCAACGCGCCGGACTCGACCGCGGCGAAGACGACGATGGGTGCTCGCTCGAGGATCCGGCGAACGCGCGGCGACGTCACCAGGTCGCCGGGTCGTCACGGGGAACGCAGCACAAGCGGACGATCGTAGGACGAACGGCGTGAGCCATCGCGGACTCGGGCGTCTGCGCTGGTCGGTCCGCTCAACCGCACAGGATGAACGCAAAGGCGGCACCGGGCGGCCGCGGCACGAGCTGCAGACGAAGCGGTCCGACGAGTGCGGTCATCGTGGCGGAGGGAAGTCGCGCCGGAAGCGATCGTGCACCACCCGGCGCGAGATAGATCATGTCGACGCGACCCGACGCGACTCGAAGTGATTGGCCCTTGCGGAGTGCGAACACGCGTCGGTTCTCGAGCCGCCGGCACGACTCGAGCGGAGCACGCGGTGGTCGCAGAGCCAGGCTGAGAGTCTGC
Source organism: Actinomycetota bacterium (assembly GCA_030839105.1). Lineage (GTDB taxonomy): Bacteria > Actinomycetota > Acidimicrobiia > IMCC26256 > PALSA-610 > PALSA-610. Next base: position 6,268 of record JAUZEI010000639.1, on the reverse strand, counting down.
GTGGCGAGCTCGTCGGGCGTGAGCGGACGCGTCGGCGGCACACGACCCGAGCGGACACTGTCGAGCAACCAACCCATCGTCAGATCCGCACTCGCGAAATACGGCGACATCGTGCGGGGCAGGCGCGGTGCGACCGGATTTCGGGCGGCCGAGAGAATGAACGACCGCTCGCCGCGGGTCTGCTCGACCAGCCCGTGCGTCCCGTCGACGAAGGCTCCGATATTGCCCGGTATCCCGATCGCGAGCGTGGCGGCCACTGCGGGCGCCAGCGACCTCCATCGCTTGACGACCGTGTCGGCCGCGAGCGCGAGAGCAGGGAGGACCAACGCGCCCGCGACGTGGAGGTAGCGACTCACGTTCGAGGCTTGTCCGAAGGGACCGGACGGAGCGCCGCGCCCGATTCCGGTGATGAAGAGAAACAGAGGCGCGCCGACGAGCATGGCAACCGGTCCTGCCCACGATCTGGATTGCGAGGCGGATTGCGAGCCTGCTTCCGTAGCGCGCCGCCGGCCCGTCCACTGCAGCGCCAGGCCGGTACCCAACAGGATCACGAGCGCCGCGCCGGCGCCGGGCACGCTGCCGAGCGAGCGAAACGTCGCCCAGAGATTTCTCCCCATGAAGCGCGCGGCGTCGACGAGGCTCGCGTGGCGGGAGTAGTTGCCTCGACCGATGGCCGCCCACCAGATCAAGAAGCTCGCTCCGAGTGGCGCCGCGTGCAAGAGCGCGAGCCGGTAGCCCCGCCGCAGGAACACGGCGAGCACCACAACGATCGTCGTCGCGACTCCGGGGCCCGCGCACATCAAGGACGCGAGCCCGAGCAGGAGGCCGATCACGTCGCGCCGATCGAACGGACCGTCGTGGAGTACGAGTAGGAGGTATCCGAGACCGAATGCGAGCGCGGCGCACCAAGCCATTTGGAACGCGAATTCCGCGTTGAAGTAGCCCGCACCGAACCACACGAACGCCGAGGCCGCGATCGTCGCGAGCCATGGTCCGACCGCGGCCTGCCGCATCACGGCTCGCAACAGCGCCGCGACGGTGAGGTGCAGAACCAGAGCGATGATCAGGTGGGGCAGATGCGTCCGCAGGCCGAACAGCCACCACAGCAGCCGATATACGAGAATCGGCAGGGTCGACCAATGCTCATTGTGGGGTCGGAACAGGTCGTCGAGGTTCCAAGCTGTTCGATGCGCGACAAAGTCCCACTCGTCGGCCGTGAACCACACGGAGCGACCGAGCGCGACCAGGACCGGGAGCGCGGTCGCCTCTACCAGCACGAATGCCGCCAGCGCCTGGCGCGCGCGGCGGTCTGACTTCGCGACGTCGTTTTTGTTCCCTGTCAGGATCACGGGGCGCTCGCCGAGCCTGACTCCGAATCGCCCCTGCGGCGCCGGCGGATCCGTCCTACTGCTCCCCGCGGCAACGCCCCGTCGTCACCCAGACGCAGGAGCCCGCTGCCCGCCAACATCCGACCCGCCTCGTCGGCGCTCGCTCCGCGTACCCAACCATTCAGGAGCAGGAGTGACGCCGCGTTCCGTTGAACCCTGTATTACTTCCTCGTTCGGAAGCGATCAACCCTTACGCGTAGCTGTGGCAACAACCATTTCCAGATCACCACGGAGCCGGCACTGTCGAGGTGTTGGTCGTCGGGCTTCCAGAGATGCACGCCCCGAATGCGCTCGACGCGATGACCACCGGGACACACGAGTGTTCGCCAATGGACGATTCGGACGCTGGGCATCGAGCGCGCAACGTCCGAGAAGATCTGGTTGAGCGCGGCGATTCGTCGCGGATCGCTGCGCGCCGGGAACGCGTCGGTGGTGTCACCGGCTCCGTAGCACGGCACTTCGAACAGGAATACGGTCCGGCCGTCCGCGGTCAGCACTTTGAGCGCGCTGCGCAACGACGAGGCGTTGAGAGCGGTCCAGGCGTCGGTGCCGAAACTGACTACCCCGGTCGGGGTTACCTGATCGAGCAGCTCCCACGCGCCTGACATGAGGACAAGGCGGGCATCGGGGTCATTGCGCATCGCCGCGCGCCAGCGCGCCTCCCAACCGAGACACTGCTTCGGAGCCGCCATCACCCATCCCTCGCTGACGCGATCGGATTCGGTCAAGGCGCAACCGACCTGAGCAGCTCCTCCCACGGTGATGTTGAGCTCGCCGGCGTGATAGGCGCCTCCTATTCCGAGTGCGAATGCGGTGGAGTCACCGAAGAGGTCGACGCGCAGTGTTGTCGAGTTGGTCAGCGTGGCGTTCTTCGGTTTTATGTTTGCGGGCGCAGCGGGCAACTCGGCGAGACTGGTGGGCGGGAGGGGCTTGGGCGCGTCGACGGTGGCGACGAGCGCGGCGGCGACGATCGTGAGGGCGGCGAAGTACGCCACTGCACCCCGGCCGCCCGCGCGGCGCGCCACCGTACCCACTCGGAACGGGCGCTCGATCAAGCGGAACGAGATCTCGGCGAGGGCCGTCGAGGCAAGGAGCCGGGCTACGAAGAGCGTGACGCCGTCGAGCCCCGACGCGGGCGTGACGAAGACTCGCACCGGCCAGTGCCACAGATACAACGAATACGAACGCAACCCGATCGCAACGAGCCAAGGCATTCTCAGGAATCTCGCGATCGGTGCGGTGGGCTGCGTCACGACGACCGCGACGATGACCGCGCACAGCACCGAGACGACCAGCAAACCACCCCGGTACAGAGCAAAAGTGCGATCGGCGGCAACGCGCATGATCAAGAGGATCGCTACCAGCGATGCGATTGCGACATGCGACGCCGCACGCTCCCTTCGTGCGCCGGACCCCGCCCACGCGCGGAACGTTCGCCACGGGCGCTCCGATCCGGCGAGCACGCCGAGCGCGACGCCGACAAGAAGACCCATTGCGTGGGAGTCGCTCCCTAGGTACGCGCGTGACGGATCACTGTTGGGCACTACGAGCACACCCATCCAGGCGGTCGACGCAACCGCTCCGGCCAACGCCATCCCTGCGACACGTACCGGATGGCGAGCGACCGTACGTCGAGCTGCGAACATCACGAGCGGGAACACGACGTAGAACTGTTCCTCGAGCGCCAACGTCCACAGGTGGAGGACGGGAGACGGTCTTCCGAGACCCGTGAAATAGTTGCTCCTGGTGAAGATCAGCACCCAGTTCGCGCAATAGAACAGCGCGCCGATCGCCTGCGCTCGTAGGTCGTGCATCTCGTCGTTCGACAACTTCACGGCGGCGACCGACAGCACGACGACCGTGACGGTCGCGAGCGCGGGAAGCAGACGGCGCGCGCGCCGCACCCAGAACGCGCGGAGCGAAACCGTGCCCGATCGCTCGATCTCGCGAGTCACGAGGCGACCGATCAAAAACCCGGAGACGACAAAGAACAGATCAACGCCGAGAAAACCCGCGGGCAGAACCGACGGCGCGAAATGAAAGACGACAACTGCCCCAATCGCAATCGCTCGCAAGCCGTCGAGCCCCGCGACGTAGAGCTCCGGTCCGGATCCCCGCCGCCGCTCCTCGGAGATCGTCACAGTTGTCGCCACCGCAGCCCTTGTCCGCCCTCGATCCACGACGTCGTCCGACACGTCGTTCCACGAGGCCTCGGCCCGTAAACCAATGCGAGATCGCTCGTGCTCGGCACGAGCTTCACCCGGATCCGGGCGCCGGGCCCTCAGCTCGGAGAGTCGCCCGTCGGACTCGGCCCACGCGGCATTCTCTTCGGCCCATCGGGTCGGTGCGTAGCTTCCCCGCGCTTGCGCAGATGACGGCGCGTCGCGAAGTATGGGCCCGCGCCGCGGCCCCCGATACTTCCGCGGTTGCCAGATGATGCGCCCTCGTCCATTCCACCCGCCTCGAGGGCGCATCGTCGCGACGTGCGGTCATCGTTGCCGGCCAACCGGCAATGACCCTGACCGCCGGGCCAACCGGGTCATCGGAGGGCGCACCAAGCACGACTTGGCCGCAGGTGCTGGACCTCCACGCTGAAGCCGAGCTGACAGAAAGTTCGGTATGTCCGCACTCGGGCCGCACGCCACCCGTACGTGTCCGAAACGCGCGGCCGCCCTCGTACGCGCCGATCCGCGACGCTCCACGTCAACGTCCGCGAAAACGTGCGGCTCGAGGGGCGGTCAATCGTCCGGGTCGTTGTATTTGCCTCATCCGTTCTGCGATTCTTGAAGCGGCTGGGAGATGGTCAAAGCGTGGGCCGTCCTTCCGCATGCGCCGCTGGAAAGGCTGGGAGATGCGCCGGGAGCCACTGATCGCCTCAGCGGGCCCCGACTTCTCGGCGACGGGCCGACCGCGCAATCGTGGCCTGCAAGGGGCGGCGGTCGGAGTTCCACTCGCCTTGCTGGCTGTCGTCGGATTCGCGCATCGTTTCATCTTCGACGACGGATTCATTTACCTGCGGGTGGTGCGGCAGGTCCGTGTCGGGCACGGGCCCGTGTTCAATACCGGGCAACGCGTCGAGGCGTTCACGAGCCCGCTGTGGGTCGCAATTCTCGCCGTCGCTGATCTCCTTACACCGATCGGCCTGGAATGGCTGTCGATCCTGCTCGGCGTGGGACTCTCGGTGCTCGGCGCAGCGTTCGCGATGCGCGGTGCGGCGCGGGTCGCGCGTCGCGCAGAACCGACCGCATTCCTGTTGCCCGTCGGCGTGATCGTGTTCGCCGCGCTCGTACCGGTGTGGTACTTCGAGTCGGCGGGCTTGGAGACCGGGATGACGTTCGCGTGGCTCGGAATTTGTTGCTGGATACTCGCGTCTTGGGCGACGAACGCGAATCGCACATTGTCCCCGGCGAGCGCGATCACGCTCGGACTCGGCTGGCTCGTACGGCCGGAGCTCATTGTCGACAGCCTCGTGTTCCTCGTCGTCATCTTGTTCGTCGAGTGGCACGATGCGCGCTGGCGCCTGCGGGCCCGGACCGTCTTCTGGGCAGCCGCACTTCCCGTGGCCTACGAAATCTTTCGGATGGGCTACTACGGCAGCCTGGTGGCAAATACGGCGATCGCCAAAGAAGGATCGAAACTCCGGCTCGGTACCGGCTGGTCCTACCTGCTCGACTTCGCGGTGCCCTACTTGCTCTGGCTCCCGATCGCGCTCCTGATCCTCGGCGTATACCTCCCACTCGCAATCCAGTTGCGCAGCAGGGGCGAGTCACGTTCGGTGTGGCTCCTCGTGGCCTTCGCGGTCGCGGCGACCGCGAACGCAGGCTCGGTGGTGAGCTTCGGCGGCGACTATCTCCACGGACGACTCCTGCTCCCGGCGCTGTTCGCGTTCGTCGCGCCGGTCGCGGTGGTTCCCGCGACCAAGCGCTACGCGGCTTCGCTCGTCGTGCTCGCGTGGGCCGCCGTCTGTGGGCTCGCGCTGCGCCCACCCGAGATCGGGACGGGCATTCATTTCCGCGGCGGCGTCGCGTACGGCTTTCCTCGCGGTTGCTGTGGCCACATCACGTTGTCTTCGCTGGGTTGGGGGCCGAACTCACCGCGCCGCGCACGGTTCGCCGCGCCGGCGGTGTACGTCTCCGATACCACGCTGAGTTTGGGCACCACTTACATCCGGATAGACCAAGCGTCCGCCCCCACCTTGCGTCTCCCTACGGTGGCGAGCGGTGGTATCGGAGTACTGAGCTACGCGCTGGGTCCGCGGGTATCGGTGCTCGACCTGAACGGCCTCGCCGATCCGATTGCATCGCATCTCGAACTCGTTCGGCGGGGATATCCGGGGCACGAGAAACGTCTTCCCGCGCCCTGGGTCGCAGCTCTTGTCACGGCCCCGGGCTCACATCCGCGTGCCGGACAGTTCCGCATTCTGCCGTCGGTGTCGACGCCTTCCGACCCGACTCTCCCCTTCGACGCGCAGGTCACCCTGGCTCGGACCGCACTGCGGTGCCACGCAATAGCCGGCCTCGAAGGGTCGACCGAGGGGTCGCTCGGACTCGGCAAGTTCGTGTCGAACATCGTGCACTCTTTCGGTCGCACGAGCCTTCGCATTCCGTCGAGCCCACGTCTCGCGGTGGCGCGATTCTGCCCGCCGTCGAGCGCGTCCCGGGTCGAACCGGCGGCCGCGACGCCTGCGATCGTCCTCCTTCGTTGGCGCTTCCGGCCGGGCGACCCCCCGCGCTCGGGCGGGGCGCCATACGACGACGTGGGCCTTCGACGTGAACCAGCGCTCACTCCGTCGGCCCGCGAACAAACCGCGGCAGCACGCGGGCCACCACGTCACCGCGTCGTTGATCGATGTGAAGGTCGCGCGCAGCCGGACCATCGGA
>JAUZEI010000304.1 GCA_030839105.1 Actinomycetota bacterium | reverse complement strand
CATCGTCGCGATCGGCGGCGACTACATGCACGGGCGGTTACTCCTCCCCGCGTTCTTCGCCATCGCCCTGCCCGCGTCGATCGCGCTGCCGCCGATCACCGCGAGCGCAGTGGCGCACGGCCGACGAGCCTTCGTGGTCGGCGGGATCAGTGCGCTGGCGGCGGTCTGGGCGCTCGTGAGCGTCGTCTTCTTCAGGCCGCCGCCGGTTCCGCGCACGATCCTGCTCAGCCCGATCAGCGACTGGAGGACGGTGTCCGGCGCCCGGCTCGAGCCCATCGACACCGCGTTCGGGCTGAACGGCAACGAGGCGGCCGCCGCCTACGCCCGCGGCGTGCGCGGCTACTTCAAGATCGCCGATAAGGAGCCGCTGCCGGCGCGCGACCCGAACGGTTTCTTCATCACCATGGGCTCGATCGGCGTACCCGCGTTCGACGCGGGCCGGCGGCTCTGGGTCATCGACATCGGCGGGCTGGCCGAACCGCTCGCGGCCCGGACCGACCCCGTCCCCGGGCGCGCCGCGGGCCACCGCAAACAGATCGACGAGGCGTGGTACGACGCGCGGTTCGGGGCGACGATCAGCACCCGCAAGGACGACGCGGCACGCCACGCGCTGACATGCGGACCGATACCGAAACTGCTCGAGGCGGTCGACGCGAAAATGACGCCCGGACGGTTCTTCTCGAACATCTTCCACAGCTTCAGCTACACGCGGCTGAAGATCCCGGCGGATCCCGTCGTCGCCGAGCAGAAGTTCTGCCCCCCGGCCGGTTCGCCGTAGCGGGGCCGGCGATTCGGACGCGTCAGGCCGACGCGGGCGCGGACGGAAATCCCGTCATCGATGCGAGCGCGGCGAGGATCTCCTCGGTCACCACGTCGGGGGGTTGCGCAGCGTCGATGGTCACGAGGATGCCGAGCTCGTCGTAGAAGTCGAGGATGGGTCGCATGTTGTCGTGGAAGACCTGCAACCGGTGTTCGATCACCTCGGCGTCGGCGTCGTCGACCCGGCCGCCGGCGGCGCGCCCCGCGAGCCGGGCGCGAGCAACATCGTCGTCGAGCGCGAGGTACACCGCGGCCTGCGCCTCCACCCCGAGCTCGACTGCAAGCTCGTGCGCGCGCTCGGCCTGGGCCCGGGTACGCGGGAAGCCGTCGAGGATGTATCCCCCGGCTTCGGTGGCAGCCCTGACGGCCGCGCCGACGATCTCGATCACCAGGTCGTCGGGCACGAGATCACCGCGTGCGAGACGCGCCGCGATGTCGCGACCGATCTCGCTCCCGGCCCGAACCTGCGCGCGTAGCAATTCGCCGCTCGCGATGTGAGGGACACCGAGGCGGTGGGCGAGCCGCTCGCCCTGGGTCCCCTTACCGGAGCCCGGAGCCCCGAGCAGGATGACACGCACGGGGCATGATCGCACGCCCGGAAGCTCCCGCGCCCACCCTGCTCATTGGTGGCTCGCCCACCTGGTCGGCGTCGCTCCCGCTCCCGGGCCGCGCGGGGTCGTTACGAGCGCGCGACGGTGTCGGGCGCGGCCGGGCGCCACAGCTCTCCGGCGCGGAGCGCCGAGCTGTCGAGGAAACGCGCCATGACCTGGTCGAACGGTGCCGGTCGGGCGAAGAGGTAGCCCTGGCCGAAGTGACAACCCAGGCGTTGGATCCGCCGCAGCTTCCGATCGGTGTCGATACCTTCGGCGACCACCTTCAGATCGAAGGCCCGACCGAGCTGGATCATCATCTGCAGGAGATTGAGGTCGGCGTCCTCGTCCTCGAGCACGGCGAGGAATGTCCGGTCGATCTTGAGCTCGTCGATCGGCAGCCGCTGGAGATATGTCAGCGAGCTGTACCCGGTCCCGAAGTCGTCGAGCGCGACGCGCACACCGAGCGCCTTCAGCTCGTGGAGCAACCCGACCGTCTCGTCGGCGTCGCCGAGCAGGACCGACTCGGTGATCTCGAGTCCGAGCAGCTCGGGCGCGAGGCCGGTGTCACGGAGTACTCCTGCCACCGCTTCGACGATCGACGGGCTGTCGAACTGGCGGGGCGAGACGTTGACCGAGACGCCGACACCGGGCGCCAACCGCTGCCAGCCCGCGCAGTCGTGGGCGGCGCGGTTCAGCATCCACTCGCCGATGGGATGGATCAGACCCGTCTCTTCGGCGATACCGATGAACACATCGGGTGGAACGAGCTCGACGTCTGGACGTTGCCAGCGTACGAGCGCTTCCAGGTGGGTCGGGCGCCCCGAGGTGAACGCGACGATCGGCTGGTAGTACGCGACCAGCTCATCGCGATCGATCGCGCGCCGCAGCGCGGACTCGAGCGCGAGGCGGGCCGACACCTGGGTCTGCATCGGTTCGTCGAAGAGCTCGACGCGGCCTCGGCCCCGATCCTTGGCGCGGTACATCGCGGCGTCGGCGTGACGCACCAGCTCGTCCGCCTGCTCGTCGCCGCCGTTCCACACCGCGATGCCGATCGAGGCCGTGAGCATCACTTCCTCGTCGCCGAGCGCGAACGGCGCGCGCAGAACCTGGTCGAGCCGACCGGCGCGGTCGGAGATGTCGTCGATGTCGCGTGCCTCGT
>JAUZEI010000302.1 GCA_030839105.1 Actinomycetota bacterium | reverse complement strand
CGTCGCTTTCGTCCAGCTGCCTGGAGGTGCCCGGTGCCCTATCCGCTCGAGGTCGGCGGGGTCGACGACTACCGCATCAAGGTCGGCAGCATGCTGCTGACCCTCGTGGATCCCAACCCGGGCTTCGAGGTCGCGTACAACCGGTGGTACGAGCGCGACCACTTCTACGCGGGCTGCATGATCGGCCCGTTCCTCTTCGCCGGGAGTCGCTGGGTGGCGACCCGGGAGCTGAAGAACGCACGTTGGCCCGCGGAGGACGAGACGATCGCTTCGCCGCCCGACGCCGGTTCCTACGTCGCGATCTACTGGGTCGAGAAGGGTCATCACGCGGATCACTTCGACCTGTGGGCGCGCGATCAGGTGCGCCGGCTGTACGCGGAGGGCCGCGGGTTCGCGGAACGCAAGCACACGCACACCGTGCTCTACGACCACCTCGGCGCGACGTACCGCGACTCCGACGCCGACGCGGTCCCGATCGAGCTCGCGCTCGACCACGGCTACGACGGGCTGGTGATTGTCTGGCTCGACGGCCGCGAAGGTCGCGACGCCCGCACCCTCGACGCCGACCTTGGGCAGACGCACATGCCCGACCTGCTCGCGAAGTCCGATGTGGAGATCGTGAGCTCCTGGACGCCGGCGGCGGGTGAGAATGATCCACGCGACGTCCCGATGGATCTTGGGAGCAAGGCCGGCGGTCCGGAGCGAGTGTGTCAGCTGTTGTTCGTGACCGGTGCGGTGCAGGAAGCGCTTCCGGCGATCCGCCGGTACACCGACGCCATCGAGTCGGCCGATCTCGCGACCGTGCGCCTGGTCGCGCCGTTCTTCCGCACAGTTGTCGGCACCGATAGGTACGCCGACGAGCTCTGGTAGCGCGTCAGCCCAACTCTTTGCGGTAACGCTCCAGGCGGTCGGCGAGCTCTTTCGGTTGGCTCAGCGCGACGAGGTGACCGCCCCGCATCTCGTCGGGTGTGATCCCGAGCCGCTCCTCCGCGACGCGGCGCTGGAACGCGACCGGGAAGAAGCGGTCGTCGCGCCCGGCGAGGACGCGGATCGGGATTGGCGGCAGCGGTGTCGTCACCGCGGGCTTCGTCGCGATCGCGTTCGACTGCGGCGGCTCGCCCAGCTCGATCGCTTCCTTGCGGACCGATTCCGGCACGTCGTGGAAGAACACCTCGAACATGTCGTCGTCGTCCTTGCCGCCGGCGTCGGCACGCGCCTGCGCTTGACCCGTGTTGGCCCACCATTCGCCGAACGACTCACCCGGTACCGGGATCATCGCGTTGAGGAACACGAGAAGCTCGACGTCGATCCGGTCGCACACGACCGGCGCGCTCAACCCGCCGAGCGACTGCGCGACGAGCACAACGGGTGCGCGATCACCGATCGCGGTGACGACCGCGTCGGCGTACTCCGGGAACCCCGCGTCGTCGTCGCCGGCGGGCAGGTCGACCGCGAGCGCCTCGGCGCCCCGGGCCCGCAGCTCGTCGACGAGGAGATGCCAGTACCAGGCACTGCCGCCGGCCCCGGGAATCAGTGCGTAGGTCGTGTTCACGTCAAACTCAGGCGTGTCACTCGGGCACGTGCGCGACGGCTTCGACGTTGTTGCCGTCGGGGTCGCGCACGAAGCCGCCGTAGTAGTTGGGGTGGTACTCGGGCCACACCTTGGGCTCGTGCAGCACTTCGGCACCTTGCGCGACCGCGGCGGCGACGAACGCGCGCACCGCGTCGCGGTCGGCGGCCCGGAACGCGATGTGTGATTGACGATTGGGAAGGTCGTCGGTGCGGGGTGCGATCCAGAACGTCGGTGCATTCGTTCCGTAGCCGATGACCGGACCGAACTCCTTGATGCGCCTGCCGCCGACGGTTGCGAGCACCGCGTCGTAGAAACGCGCGCTCGCAACCCCGTCGTCGCATTGAATCGAGAGGTGATCGAGCATGCCGATCACGCTAGCCAGGAGGCTTCACGGCCGGCGACCGTTCCACGCGACGAGCCGGTCGATCGGGGAAGCGTCGTCGGGCACCGGTACGACGGCCGCGAACGCGTCGGGCGTGTCGGCGTCGAGGCCCATCCGGTTGCGAACCTCGGCGAAGATCTCGGCGCGATGCTCGCCCGGAAGCCACTGGTGCATCAATCGGAGCGCGCGTTCGGCTGTGTCGTCGTCCCACACCGGGTGTTGTCCGGTGCCCTGGGCGAGGTCCCAGGTGTGCACGGTGATCTCGCTCACGTAGCCCAGCAACGCATTGGCGCCACTGTCGGTCGCCCACGGCAACACGATCGTGCGCTCGAGCGCAGATTCGTCGCGCCACGCGTCGTCGGCGTCGTCGACCGCGGCGCGCCAGGCCGAGGCCCAGCCGCTGTCGGCGACTTCGGGGAGCTCGCCGACAGTCATCGGGTCGTTGCCCCGGCCCATCGCCGCGACGCGCTGAACCACGCCGACGAGATGGCCGAGCAGGTCCCGCACGTCGAATTCCGCGCACGGGGTGGGGTTCGTGAGCTGTTCGGGTCGGATGGCGCCGATCACCTCGGTGGCCGTGGTCGTGGCGGCCATGAAGAGCGGGCGGGGATCGCGGTCGAGGGCGCGGGCGCCCGGGGCGGAACTGGTCTGGGCTGTCGTCGGTGTGGTCATGGCGCCAGAATGCGCCTCCAAAGTGGCCACCTCCTGACCGGTTCTCCTGAGAATATGGCCATGTGCGCGCCGATCGCCTGGTAGCCGTCCTGATGCTGTTGCAGACCCGGGGCCGCGTGACCGCGGGTGAGGTCGCGGCCGAGCTCGAGATCTCCGAACGCACCGCCCGCCGTGATCTCGACGCGCTCGCGATGGCGGGGCTGCCCGTCTATTCGCAGCCCGGGCGCAACGGCGGGTGGGAGCTGCTCGGTGGCGCGCGTACCGATCTGAGTGGCCTCAACGCGGCCGAGGCCCGCGCGTTGTTCCTCGTGGCCGGGCCCTCGCCCGCGTCGCCCGAGTTGAAGGCCGCGTTGCGCAAGCTCGTGCGTGCATTGCCGGAGCCCTTCCGCGCCGACGCCCAAGCCGCGTCGACCGCGGTGGTCGTCGATCCGAACGAGTGGGGTCGCGCAACTCCGACGCGTCCTCCACCGGAGCATCTCGAGGCATTGCAGCGGGCCGTGATCGAGGGCGAACAGGTGGAGTTGGCCTACGTCGCGCGCGATCGCACCGCGACCACGCGCGTGATCCATCCGCTCGGGCTCGCGGCGAAGGGGAGCGTCTGGTATCTCGTCGCGCACACCGACGCCGGACTGCGGACGTTTCGCGTCGATCGGGTGACCGCGGTCGCGGGCACGGGCGACGAAGTTGTGCGGCCCGAGGGCTTCGATCTCGCGGACGCGTGGCGGCTGATCAGCGCCGAGGTGGATCAGCTGCGCGCGCCCGTGCGCGTGCGCGCGGCCGCGGAGA
>JAUZEI010000300.1 GCA_030839105.1 Actinomycetota bacterium | reverse complement strand
CCCTCGACCACGACGATCTCGCAGTCGGTCCGGCCACTCCATGCCGCACGCAGCGCCTCGATGTCGGCGGCCGGCGTGTACGGGTCGTTGGAACCGAAGTACGCGAGCGTCGGCACCATGTCGGCCGCGACCTCGAGGGGCTCGATGCGATGGCCCGGACCGCGCCAGGCCTCCGGTGTGCGCAACATTCCGTAGAACGAGACGGCCGCGTCGAAGCGGTCGAGCGAGGCGGCCTTGAACACGTAGTGGCCACCCATGCAAAAGCCCAGGACGGAGACTCGGGATATGTCGTCCTCGACCACGAGAAGGTCGGCGGCCGCCGTCAACATGTCCATCTGCTGAGTGTCGTCGAGTTCCTTGACCTGGGCCATGCGGGCCTCGGTCGTCGATCCGGGCGGCTCCGAGAGCCCGGCGAAGGGCTCGATCACGGAGACGGCGAGGCCGTGGGTGGCGAGGCGGCGAGCCATGTCCTCGAACAACGGGCGCAGACCGCCGACATCGGGATGCAGCACCACTCCGGCGACCGGCATGCCGTCGGGACGGGCGTGCACCACGGGGACGTCGTGGCCGTCGACGAGCAGCGTCCGGGCCTCCACGGTGACGTCGTAGACAGGTCCTTCGCGAAGTGCAGCCATCGCCAGAAGCTACCGCCCGGACGCTACCGAGACGGCGGTGCCGTCACGCGTAGCGATCGAGGATCGACGTCTCCGCAACGCGCGACAGTCCGTCCTTGATCGCGCGGGCCCGTGCTTCACCGACGCCTTCGACCTCCACGAGGTCGGCCAGGCTCGCGCGCATCACCTTGGGCAACGTGCCGAACCGCTCGATGACATGGGCGGCGATCGTCTCCGGGAGACGCGGGATCTTGCTGAGGAGTCGAAAGCCGCGCGGTTGCAGCGAGGAGTCGAGGTCGAGGTCCGTCGGTAGATGCAGAACCGACGCCACGACGCGTAGGTCGAGCAGCTCGTCGTCGGAGATACGCGCGAGGCGGCTCGTGACCTGGGTCAGCATCCACTCCGGCGACTCCACGAAGTAGTCCTTGCCGACGAGTCGCAGGTCGGACAGCACGCCACCCGTCAGCTCTTCGAGCTGCAGTTCGACGAGGCGGCCGTCGAGGCCGAGCTCGACGACATAGCCCTCGATCTCTTCCGCGATGCGCCGCACCATCTCCGCGCGCTGGAGCACCGCGACGACGTCGCGCACAGTCACGAGGTCCTCGACCTCGAGCGCCGACAGCGCGCCGGTGACGCCGTCGAGCCGTGACTTGTAGCGACCGAGAATCTGCAATGCCTGGTCGGCGCGTGCCAGGACCCGCGGGATCCGATCGAGCGTCTGCTTGTTTCCCTGGTAGTGGACCGACACGACGCCCATCTCCTCGGAGACGGTGATCACCGGGACCGAGATCTGGCGCGCGACCCGTTCCGCGGTGCGGTGGCGGGTACCGGTCTCGTTGGTCGGGATGTCGGGGTCGGGAACGAGGTGCACGTTGGCGCGCGCCACCCGCGTTCCGTCGGAGGCCAGGATGATGGCACCGTCCATCTTGGCCAGCTCCGACAGGCGCTGAGGGGTGAACTCGGCGTCGAGGAGGAATCCGCCGGAGCAGATGTTCAAGACCGCAGGCCCGTCGCCGACGACGATGAGCGCGCCCATCTTGGCCTGCAGGATGCGATCGATGCCTTCCCGCAGTGGGGTACCCGGAGCCACGAGCCGCAGCGCGGCATAGAGAACTTCCGATCGGCCCTGCGCCAACAGATCCTCCCGGTCGGAACCGGCCCTGAGGCTACCCCGAGCGGGAGAAGGCCGCGCCCAGGGCCTGGCGCAGGTCGCCGACCCGGCGCAACGTCATACCGGGCACGTCGGGCGTCGACGTGGGCACGATGGCGTCGCGGAATCCCAGACGCATAGCCTCGAGCAGCCGGCGCGGCGCCTGGGGAACCTGGCGGATCTCACCCCCCAGACCGATCTCGCCGACGACGATCGTGTCGGAGTCGACCGCGCGATCGTCGCGGGCGCCCGCGATCGCGAGCGCGACCGCGAGGTCGGCGGCCGGTTCGGCGACCCGCACCCCGCCGGCGACGCTCGCGTAGACGTCCTGGTTGGCGAGCGCGATGCCCGCGCGCTGCTGCAGGACCGCCACCAGCATCGAGAGCCGGTTCCCCTCGAAGGCCTGCGCGATCCGACGCGGGATGGGCGCCCCGGTCGGCGCGACGAGCGACTGGACCTCCACGCACAGCGGACGGGTTCCCTCCATCACCGCGGTGACGACCGAGCCGGTCGCGCCGAGCCGGCGGTCGGTGAGGAACAGCGCACTCGGATCACTGACGGGGACGAGTCCGCTCGCGGTCATCTCCATGAGCCCGAGCTCGTCGGTTGCGCCGAACCGGTGCTTCAGCGCGCGCAGCATGCGCAAGGCGTGATGGCGGTCACCCTCGAACGAGAGCACCGTGTCGACGACGTGTTCCAGCGCGCGCGGTCCGGCCAGCCCGCCGTCCTTGGTGACGTGGCCGACGAGCACGGTTGCGATGTCGTTCTCCTTCGCGAGCCGTACGAGCTCCTGCGCGCCTTCCCGCACCTGGGTCACCGATCCCGCGGCGCCGGGCGCGTCGGGATCGTGCACCGCCTGGATCGAATCGATGGCGAGCACGACCGGCTCGACCGAGGCGACGTAGGCGAAGACCGCGGGTAGGGATGTTTCCGAGACCACGAACAGCTCGGACGCGAGCGCGCCCAGCCGGTCGGCACGCATCCGCACCTGGGCCGCAGACTCCTCCGCGCACACCAAGAGGCAACGCGCCCCGCGCGATGCGAGCCGACCGAGGGCCTGCATGAGCAGCGTGCTCTTGCCCATTCCGGGCTCGCCGCCGATCAGCGTGACCGAGCCCGCCACGAGCCCCCCGCCGAGGACCCGGTCGAGCTCCGGTACGTCGGTCGGTAGCTGGGATGCGCCTGCGGTCTCGACCTCGCCGATCGGCATCGGTACCGGCGCGACGCGCAGCCCGACCACCGCCCGGTTCTCCGAACGGCGCCCCGAGGCGGAGCGCGCCGGCGCGGTCGGCGCGGGCGCGGTCTCCGCGACGGAGCCCCACGTGCCGCACTCCGTGCACCGACCCAGCCATTTGGGCGACTGGTAGTCGCAGGTGGAACAGACGAAGAGCGGTGGTCGAACAGACGTTCGGGTCATGCGGAGACCGTAGTCGGGGGCTGCGCCGGCGACGGGGCACGAGCAGATCCGAAGCCGCCCGCTCACATGAGCGGGGCACGCTCGGGGGGCTGACCCCGTGCGATCCGCTGCGCCGCCCGGCGGCGGTTGCGCCGGATGCCGACCGTTGCGGCGAGGAAGAAGAGCACCGCCAGCAGCGCCAGCGCCACCCCGATGCCGAACTTCACGACCCGGTCCCAGTCGACGCCGCCGTCCTTCACCCGGAAGTTCTTCACGCTCCCGTTCGCGGCGTCGTACCGCTTGGTCAATCCGCCGGGCAGGTGGATGATCACCGAGACGTGCAGCGCCGACTTCAACTGCACCGCGAGCACGGCCTCCAGCTGCGCCGGATCGGTTCCGGCGGCGCGCAGCCGCGCGGCCAGCGCGGTGTCGTTGACGATCCCGACCGCCGGCGTTCGGACGTCGATCACGATGCTCACCGCGTCGTGCGAGCTGAACCAGCCGCGATCGTGGACGATATTCGGGTGCTGGAGGATGCCGCGCGGACCGGCGAGGTCGACGATGCGCTGCGCGAGATCGCGTTGGTTGATGAACGGGTGCGAGAAGGTGATCACGGTAGTGCCACCGGTCCCCCGCCGGAACGGTGTGATGGTCCAACCCGCGCTGCGCAGATCGGAGAGCGGCACGGTTTGTTCGAGCGCGGCCGCGCCGCCCATCTGGTCCACCGCGTCGGCGTCGAACGTGATCGTCGACTGCAGCGTGCCCGACCCGTCGTTCTGCAGCTTGATCTCGACGCGCGTGTCGACGCGACAACCCGCCAGCAGTACGGCGATACCGACGAGGATCGCCCAGAAGATGAATGCCCGCCGGTCCCGCGCCACAGACCGTCGATTATCGCCGGTCGTTGGCGC
>JAUZEI010000291.1 GCA_030839105.1 Actinomycetota bacterium | reverse complement strand
TGGAAGCAGGCCGGCCCGACTATCGCTTCGACGTGTTCGTGCACATGCCGGCGGCCCTGTCGTTCCCGATCGGGAATCGCTTCTACGACTGGAAGTACGAGTCGGAGCCCGAGCCGTTCATGAACGGGCGCCGGATCTACCACGCGCGCGGGAAGCTGCTCGGCGGCTCGAGCAGCATCAACGGGATGATCTTCCAGCGTGGGAACCCCCTCGACTACGAACGGTGGGCCGCCGACCCGGGTATGGCCGAGTGGTCGTACGCACATTGCCTGCCGTACTTCAAGAAGATGGAGACATGCCTCGCCGGCGCGGACGAGTTTCGCGGCGGCTCCGGCCCACTGGTTCTGGAGCGTGGTCCCGCCACCAATCCGTTGTTCCAGGCGTTCTTCGGCGCCGTGCAGGAAGCGGGGTACGAGCTCACCGACGACGTCAACGGCTACCGCCAAGAGGGCTTCGCAGCCTTTGACCGCAACATCCGGCGCGGGCGTCGTCTGAGCGCGGCGGGCGCATACCTGCATCCGGTGATGCGGCGGCCGAACCTCGACGTGAAGACGCGCGCTCTCACCAGCCGGATCCTGTTCGACGGCACACGTGCGACCGGAGTCGAGTACACGACGCGGCGGGGTCACGTCGAGCGGGTGATGGGCGGCGAGATCGTCTGCTGCGGGGGCGCGTTCAATTCGCCGCAGCTGCTGCAGCTGTCGGGCGTGGGGAACGCGGCGGAGCTGAGCGCGCTCGGCGTCGGCGTGGTGCACGATCTGCCCGGCGTCGGCGAGCACATGCAGGACCACCTCGAGGTGTACATCCAACACAAGGCGACCCAGCCCGTCTCGATGGCGCCGATGATCGCGAAATGGCGCCGGCCCTGGATCGGGCTGCAGTGGCTGATGCGCCGCGGCCCGGGCACGACGAACCACTTCGAAGCAGGGGGCTTCGCGCGCAGCAACGACGCGCGCGTCTATCCCAACGTGATGTTCCATTTCCTGCCGATCGCGATCCGATACGACGGCTCGATGCCGCCCGGTGGCCTCGAACACGGCTACCAGGTGCACGTCGGCCCGATGTACTCCAACTCCCGGGGCTCGTTGAAGATCACGTCGCTCGACCCCGAGGTGAAGCCCGCGCTCCGGTTCAACTACCTGTCGACGCCGGAGGACGAGGTCGAGTGGGTCGAGACCGTACGCGCCGCGCGCAACATCCTCTCGCAGCCGGCGTTCGGACCGTTCAGCGGTGGCGAGATCTCACCCGGTCCGAGCGTTGCCAACGACGACGAGGTCCTCGAATGGGTGCGGCGGGACGCGGAGACCGCGCTCCACCCCTCATGCACGTGCCGCATGGGCATCGAGGCCGACTCGGTGCTCGATCCCGACACGATGCGCGTGCACGGTGTGGGCGGACTGCGCGTGGTTGATGCCGCGTCGATGCGCTACATCACGAACGGCAACATCTATGCGCCGGTGATGATGCTCGCCGAGAAGGCGAGTGACCTCATCTTGGGCAACACCCCCCTCGCGCCCCAGCCCGTCGAGTTCTTCCGCCGCGACCTCGCCCGCTGAGAACCCCGCCCGAAACCCTGCCCACAGTGGGCAGGAAAACATGCGCCACGCGCCGGAAACCCTGCCCACTGTTGGCAGGGTCAGCGGGCGCGGCGGCGTTCGCGACTGCGGGCGCCTTGTGACTCCGCGGTCTCGGGCGCGGAGTTCGCGAGCGGACCGATCCGTTCGACGATCTGCTCCGGCGTCGGGGCCGCAGTCGGCGCGTGCGTGTCGAGCGCGACGCGCATCGCGCGCAGGTGCTCGGGTGACGTGCCGCAGCAACCTCCGACGATCGCCGCGCCACCGTCGACCGCGAGCCGGGCGTACTCGGCCATGAGATCCGGGGTCCCCGTATAGACGATCTCCGCGCCGTGGAACTGCGGGATCCCACAGTTGCCCTTCGAGATGAATCGACGCGCACCGTTCGCCCCCGCCATCTCGAGCAGCGTCACGAGGATGTCGGACGCGCCGACCCCGCAGTTCGCTCCGATCGCGAGCGGCGGCCGATCGAGGCCGTCGAACACGGAGGCGAAGGCCGCGGGATGGAGTCCCATCATCGTGCGGCCGGCCGTGTCGAACGAACCCGTCGCCGCGTAGGGAATTCCGACCGCGATCGCGGCGCGGGCCGCAGCCCGCAGCTCTTCGGGCGCCGACATCGTCTCGATCCATGCGACGTCGGCCCCGCCCTCCGCCAGACCGGTGATCTGCTCGGTGAAGACCTCGACCGCGTCGTCGTCGGTGAGCGCGCCGAGCGGAGCGAACAACTCCCCCGTCGGCCCCACCGAGCCCGCGACCACGACCGGCCGTGGTGCCGCGTCGGCAACCGCGCGGGCCAGTTCGGCCGCCCGCCGGTTGAGCTCGAGCACGCGCGCTTCGTTGTGGTGCAGCTTCAAGCGGTGCCGGTTGCCACCGAAGGTGTTCGTGAGGATGACGTCGGAACCGGCGTCGACAAACGCCTGGTGCAGCGCCTGCACCCGCTCGGGCCGGTCGATGTTCCAGAGCTCGGGCGGCTCCCCCGCCTCGAGCCCCATCTGAAAGTAGTTCGTGCCCGTCGCGCCATCGGCGAGGAGTACCCGACCGGTCGCGAGAAGCGCTTCGAGGGAGGTGCGCACGATGACGGAGGCTACGCCAGCTCCCAGAACGGCTTCGACGAATCGCCGGACGGCTCGTCAAGTTCCCTTCAGACCCAACCGTCGGCGACCGATTGCGCCCGTGCGGGGCAAGGCACGGGCGAACACACTGAGAGAGAGCTCATGCGTACACGCTCCGGCCATGCCGCGGCGCACAAGTCCCCGGCAACCCCCGCGGTCCAGGAAAGCGCGCTGGCGGCGGCCATCGTCGATTCCGGTTTCTTCTCCATGGTCACCGTCGACCTCGACGGCACGATCGTGCAATGGAACCGGGCGGCGGGACGACTGTTCGGGTGGTCGGCCGACGAAGCGGTCGGACGGTCGATCGACGTGATCGTCCCGCCGGACCGGCGCGACGAAGCCCGGGCGATGATCGCGGCGCTCCGGCGCGGCGAGGACCTTTCTCCGATCGAGACCGTTCGCCGAACCAAGGACGGCAGCGACGTACGCGTGCACCTGCGGGTATCGCCCGTCCTGGACGAGTCGGGCTCGTTGATCGGCGCGTCGAAGTTCGCGTTCGACTGCACCGAGGAGGCCGCGACCCGCGCCGCCCTCGTCGCGAGTGAGGCGCGCTATCGCGCCCTCGTCGACGCACTCACCGAATTCGTGCTCGTCACGAATCCGGCGGGCGAGGTCGTGAGACCGCAGTCGTCGTGGACGCTGTACACCGGTCACGACGAGCAGACAACGGACGGCCGGGGCTGGTTCGACGCCGTGCATCCCCACGACCGGCGCGCGTTCGAAGCGCGCTGGCAGCAGGGAACCTCGACCGGCGAGCCCTTCTCGGTCTTCGGCCGTTTGCTGCATCACTCGGGCGAGTACCGGCACTGCGAAGGTCGGGTCGCGCCGATGCGCGATCCGTTGGGACGGGTCGCGGAGTGGGTCGCCGCGTTCTCCGACGTGCACGAACACCATCTCGCCGAGGAACGCGAGCGCAACACCGCCGACCGGTTCCGGCGTATCTTCGCAGCGAACGTGTTCGGCATCTGTTACGGCGAGCACCGCCGCATCCTCGACGCGAACCACGTCATGCTCGACATGCTCGGCTGCACCCGTCGCGACCTCGCCGCCGGCATCCCGATCACCGACTTCATCGTCGAAAAGCCCGCGCAAGCCGGCGAGCTCGGAAACGGCGACGGGCGCGAGTTCAAGATCATCAGACGCGACGGCTCGGTCGCTTACCTACTGACGGCCGGCGTGAGCCTCGCGCCCGATCGCGGGTGGCTCGCAGTCGCGGTCGACGTCACGCAACGCCGGGTTGCGGAGCTCGACGCGGAACATCGTGCGCTCCACGACCCGCTGACCGGTCTGGCGAACCGTCGCCTGTTCCTCGACCGCCTCGGGCACGCGCTCGCCCGGTCCCGGCGCCTGGAAACGCTCGT
The DNA here is from genome assembly GCA_030839105.1 of Actinomycetota bacterium. Classification (GTDB taxonomy): domain Bacteria; phylum Actinomycetota; class Acidimicrobiia; order IMCC26256; family PALSA-610; genus PALSA-610. Next base: position 3,004 of record JAUZEI010000291.1, on the reverse strand, counting down.
CGCGGTCGTCTTCTGCGACCTCGATCACTTCAAGGAGATCAACGACGTGCACGGCCACCAATTCGGTGATCGTGTGTTGCAGACTGTCGCCGCAAGGCTTCACGACTCGACGCGCGACTCCGACACCGTTGCGCGCCTCGGGGGAGACGAGTTCGTCGTGCTCCTGGAGGATCTTGCAGGCCCGCAGGAAGTCGTGACCATCGCCGAACGTATCCGCTCGACACTCGGTGATCCCGTCCGCGTCGAGGAGCACGAGATCGAGGTGACGGCCAGCATCGGAATCGCGCGAACCGGGGATGCCGACGAACGGGCCGATGATCTCCTCAGCCGCGCCGACAAGGCGATGTATCGCGCCAAGGAGCAGGGTCGAAACCGGATCCGCCTCGAACCCGAGCCGGCCCCCGAGAGTCTCGATTTGACGTCCGAGGACAACGACGAGGTCCGGAGCCCGGAGTAGAGCCGCCCGAATAGACGCGTCGAGTTCCGTTTCACCCGTCACGTTCGGCCTTCCGGACGCCACTGGGTCTCAAGTCGGCCGCGCCGGAGTCCGACGACTTGGTGTGGAAGAAATTCGGCCAATTGACGCGGCCGCCCTCGACACCGCGTTGCAGACACTGCTGCGGACGAGCCCGGGCGCCTGGGTCGCCGCCATTGACGATCGGGGCTTCTTCGTCGCGGTGCCCCCGACGCTGGATGTCGGGAGCCACGAGCTGCTCCCGGCTCGTACCGCGCTCGATCTCGTCGAAGGCGGCGAACGGGCCGGCGTCGTCGACACCTGGAACCGCGCGCAGGCGACCGGCGCGGCGCGCACCGAAGTGCACCTCAAAGGCACAGGCACCGAAGGGCAACTGCACTTCTTCGATGTACGGCCGCTGTACGGCGTCTACGTCGGAGTGCTGGTCGCGGAAGCCGGCCACGAGCTGACGCGCGTCCGCGAGGCGGTGTCGTTCCGGCCGCGCTTGTGCATCCAGCGCAAGAACGAAGTCGCGGTGTGGACCGAGGTCGACGACGACACGAGCCGGATGCTCGGCTGGGAACGCGCGGCGCTCGTCGGTCGGCGCGGGCTCGAGCTCGTCCACCCCGACGACCAGGATCGCGCGATCGAAGCCTGGATGGACATGCTGGCGCGTCCGGACATGGAGCATCGCGTCCGCGTCCGGTACTTGACGCTGAGCGGTGAGTGGCTCTGGGTCGAGACCGTGCACCGTAACCATCTCGACGACCCGGAACTCGGCTACGTGATCGCGGAATGCCTCGACGTCAGCGACGAGATGGCGGCGCACGAGGCGGTACGGGAACGCGAGCAGCTACTGCAGCGCATCGCGGAGACCGTGCCGCTGGGCTTGTTACAACTCGACGGTGAGGGTCGCGCGGTATACGCGAACGAACGGCTCGCATCGGTGCTCGGCGGTTCGGGGTCGTCGGCCGAGGACCACTTCGCCAACGTCGCCGACGACGATCGGCACGCACTGGACGACGCGCTGCGCGCGCTGTTCGCAAACGGGTGCGACCGCGACCTCGAGATCGAGGTTCGGTCGGAACGGCGCCACGATCGGCGGTTCTGCCACGTCCGGCTCCGCGCGCTCACGCAGGACAACGGCACGGTCAACGGCGCCATCCTGTGTTTCGAGGACGTCACGGAGCGGGTGCATTCACGGGCCGAGCTCGAACATCGGGCGACGCGCGACGGGCTGACGGGTTGCCTCAACCGGTCGTCGATCATGTCGGTACTGCAGGCCGCCGTCTCGGGCACCACCGGCGTCGGCGTCGCCTTCATCGATCTCGACGGCTTCAAGGACGTGAACGACACCCGCGGCCACGCCGCCGGCGACGAGGTGCTCATCGAGACGGCCCGTCGCCTGCGGTTGCACATCCGCGCGGACGACACCGTCGGCCGCCTGGGTGGCGACGAGTTCCTCGTGGTGTGCCCCGGCATCGACCACCACGACGAGCTACCACAACTGGGCCGCCGGCTCTGCGACGCCCTCCGCGCGCCGATTCCGCTCGCGACCGGTGTTGTGGAGCTCCGTGCGAGCATCGGCGTCGCGTCGACCAGCGACGTCGGCCGCCATGCCGACGCGCTCGTCGCGCGGGCCGACTCGACGATGTACGAGGCCAAACGCCGCCACCGCGGTAGCGCCGCGTAAGGCAGGCGGCCTCGGCCGCGGAACTCAGCCCGGGGGCGCGAAGAACTCCAAGGCGATGTTGTCGGGATCGCGAAACGACAAGCCCGATCCGTAGGACGCGTCGACGATGCCGCCGTTGTTGATCCCGAGCTCGTTCAACCGAGACTCCCACTCCGCGAGCTCGGCCCGGTTGGCGCACGCGAAGGCCAAGTGGTCGAGCCCGACGCGCCGCTCGTTGAACGGAGCGTCGCTTTCGAGGTCGGGGAACTGGTGCAGTCCGACCAACGTGCCGCCGACGAGCCAGACGACGTGCCGGAACGGACCGGTGTCCTCGTCGAGTACGGGCTTCGTGCCGAACAAGCTCTCGTACCACGGCACGCTCCGCCCCAGGTCGGTCACGGTCAACGCAACGTGGGTGATCGCGGGAAACTCCGCCACTGTCATCCTCCTCGACGAATGTGCTGGCAACCTAGCCAGCCCGGGCCGTCGGGGCGACGGCAACGTCTGCCAGGATCAGATGTCGAAGCCGGGACTCGCAGCCGGACGACGGGTGAGAGGATGGGCGCGATGGAGCCGTTCACGCGTCCGCCGGCTGACCCGCCGAGCGATCCGACGGCCGGACGATTCGCCGAGATCGCGCGGTCTCTCGCAGGCGAGCCGGACGTTGCGCGGACGTTGCAGCGCATCGTCGATCTCGCGGTCGAGACGATCGACGGATGCGAGGGGGCCGGGCTCTTGATCGTCAGCCGAGGACAGATCCTGGCGGGCTCGTGGTCCGACGAGGCCGTCCACGCGATCGAGCAGCTCGAATACGAGATCGGTGAGGGCCCGTGCGTCGATGCGATCCTGCGCGTCGCCACGTTCGAGACCGACCTTCG
>JAUZEI010000289.1 GCA_030839105.1 Actinomycetota bacterium | reverse complement strand
ACGTTCTTCACCTGATCCGCGTCGGCGGACTTGAGCTTGTCGATGTTCTGATCGAAGTGCACCTGCGCGAATGCGATGGTGCCGTCACCGGAGATCTGGTTCGCGCCGTGCGCGCTGTACGGGCTCGCGACCTCGACGACGTGAGGCGTGCGCGCGATCTGGTCGAACAGGGCCTTCGCCCGTTGTTCGACCGCCGGACTCTTGACGCCTGCCGCCGCCGCGATGACGACCTCGCCGGTCGCCCCCGATTCGGTCGCGAATCGCTGAGCCAGGAGGTCCTGCGCGCGTTGCGAGTCGCTCGCCGGGAGCTTGAAGCTCATGGAGGACTTTCCGCCGACGGCCGAGCCTGCGACCTGGCTGCCGATGAGCAGCAGGATCCAGAGGCCGAGGACGAGTCGTCGACGGCGATAACACCAATGCGCCAGGCGACTCAGCATCGCGGGGCTCCTTCTGACGGGGGGAACAGAGAGGGGCAGGGAGAACCCTAGGAACAATCGTTGATTGAGTCAAATAATGAGTGGGTGTATGATTTCCGAAAGGCGCCGCGCCCCCCGGGTCCGGTCGTAGGTTGCTGAGGGGGAGGCCTCGTGAAGGCGACGAAAGCGGTACCGGAAACCGACGTGCGACTCGTCGAGCTCGTGATCGCGCTGTTCGACGAGTTCCGCGAGCATGCCAACTCGTGCATGGGCGGCTTCGACCTCTCCGCCGCACACGCCGCGGCATTACTTCGGCTCGACACGCCGCTATCGCAGCGCGAACTGGCGGATTGCCTGAAATACGACGCATCGAACATCACGGGAATCGTCGACACGCTCGAGCAACGCGGCCTCGTCGAGCGGCAGGTCGACCCCGCCGATCGTCGCATACGCCGGCTCGTCGTGACCGGCGAAGGTAGCCGGGTCCTCGCCCATCTTCGGAAATGCTTCGAGGAAGCGTCACTCGTGGGCCGACTCGACGATGACGAGCGGTCGCAGCTGCGAGTCCTCTTGACCAAAGCCGTCGGCGACCGTTCGAACACGAGCTGGGCCCACATGCTCCGGGGACGCCGCTGAGCTGACCGGCGGTCAGCGCGTTGGTTACTCCCCCGTTTGCCCGTCGACCGACTCTCGGATGAGATCGGCGTGGCCGTTGTGCCGTGCGTACTCCTCGATCATGTGGACGAGGATCCAGCGCAGGCTGGGTACCTCGCCGCCGGGCCAGGTACGTTGCGACAACCGTTCCAGGCCGCCGTCCGAGAGCGCCTTGGCGACACTGGCCCGGGCGCCGTCGACGGCGTCCTGCCACAGGTCGAGGAGCTGCTGCGGGGTTTCGTCGGCGGCCGAATGCCATTCCCAGTCGGGGTCGGCGTCCCAGTCGACGGTGTCGAATGGTGGCTGCCGTTCTTGGCCGAACAGCCAACGCGAGAACCAGTTCTCCTCGACGTAGGCCATGTGCTTGAGCATGCCGCCGAGCGTCATCGACGACGCGCCGACGGTCGCCGTCATGCAGGCCGCATCGAGACCCGCGCACTTCCACGCCAGTGTGGCGCGCTCGTATACGAGGAAGCCCAGGAGGGTCGCGATCTCGTCACCCGCGAGGGGAGGTTCCGGACGACCCTGCTCGTCGACGGTTGTCATGCGCGGCGAATCTAGCGGCGGCGGCGCGCACGACACACGACGAACGGCGCGGTCGGAGCCTCGTCGGACACACCGCCTTGCGTCAAGGACGGCGTCCCGACAGCGCGGCGACCAGCTCCCGCCGGCTGCCGATGCCGAACTTGTCGAACACGGCGCGCAAATGTTCCTGCACGGTGTTCGACGAGATGTGCAGCTCGTTCACGATCTGTTGCGTCGATCGGCCCTGCAGGACCAGGACCGCCACTCGGCTCTGGGCCGCGGTGAGCCCGCGCGCCGCGAGCATCAGCGAGCTCAGCTGCGACTCGTTCGCGGCGTCGAGGATCACTGCGACCTGGTCGCCAGCGGTGCCCATGAGAGGCGACGCGTGCACGGTGAGCCAACCGCCGTCGGCGCGTCGAAGGCGCGTCACCGCCGGCGTCGCGGCTTCGTGCTCGTAGCCCAACACGTGCGCAGCAGACGCGTAGATCGGCAACGGGAGATCGAGGTGCGCGGGCCGGTCGGCATCGCGCAGCTGGGCCAACCATCGTTGCGCCTGCGGGTTCACGGAGATGACCGACAGATCACCGTCGAGGACGATGATTCCCGGACCTTCTGCGATCGCGTCGGCCGGTGCAGTGGCAAACACGGCGATGCCCTTGCGCAGCCCCTCGCCGAGGTGCGGTGCGAGGCGCCGGAGTAGCGCGATCTCCGGGAGGTCGAAGCCGAGGCGCGCTTCTTGTCGATGCAGGCACAGCACGCCCCAGCAGCGTCCGCCCGACATCAGAGCGACGCGCAGCTCGTCTCCCAGCCCGAGCGGGCGAATCACTTCGCGGTAGCGGGCGCTCGCCATCCGATCGCCGGCGGTCGCGTGATCGAGGGTGCCTACCGAGTCGGTCGCGCCGGCGAGCATCACAAATTTGTTCACGTCGTCGCGACCGAATTCGTTGTCGAGAAACAGCGGAGTCGCCGCCGCGAGCGGTTCTTCGGACAGCGCGCCCGTGAACAGCAGGGTCGCCGGATCGACAGTGGCGAAGAACGCGGCATCGACACTGACGAGTGAGCGCAACAACCGCAGCGATTGCCGACGGAACTCGGGCGCGTCGAGACCGGCGCGGCCGAGCATTTCGATCCCGGCCGCACCCCTTTCCCACCGTGCGTCGCTCACGGGAACACGTTAGGTGTCACGCCCGCACCCGACCTCCGTCGATCCCGGCCGACGGCTTACGGAGTCTCGATCAGGCCGAGCTGACGCATGAGGCCGAGGTCGTCGAGACGTCCCCAGCGCTCGATGATCCGCCCATCGCGCAATCGGAAGATGTTGATGCCAGGCAGCGCCACGCTCCCACCCGACGCCGCGACGCCCATGATGTCGGTTCCGGTGTGCGTCCCGGACGCTGTGAACAACTCGACGACGATGTCATCCTCGGCGACAAGGAGATGCAGATCACTGTGCCAGTCGGGAAACGCCGACCGGAACATCGCCGCCGCGCTGCGCATGCCTTCGCGGTCGACGCTCGCACCGAAGGGCGGATCGTGGTTCACGAATTCCTCCGCGAGATACACCTCCGCCGCGTGCAGGTCGCCCTTCGTGAAGAGGGCGGTGATGAAATCGCTGACGACGGTCTTGTTGTGTTCGGTGCTGGTCATGACACGAGTGTCCGACGATCGGCGCTCGTTCGCTACCCCAACTAGTTGGGGTATTCAGCGCGCACCGCTGCAACGCCGAGCATGGCCTACCGAGACTCGCCTTACGCGGTTCCCTTGCGTTGCGCCTTGGCGGTGTCCGCAGCGTTGCGCAGGCGTTGGGCCTCGTCGTCCGCGGTCAGCGCTTCGGCTTCCCGATCGAGCGCAGCCGCCTGGTCGTCGAGTACCTCGAGTCGTTCGCGCTTCGCCTTCTTCTCGGCCGCGGCCCGGCGCTTTTGGCGAGTTTGCTCGGCGGCACGTTCCTGCGCCGCCTCGGTCTGCTTCGCCCGCTGCTCACGTTCGGCACGCCGCTCGTCCACGTCGCGCGCACGCGCTTCCGCTTCGGATTCGGCGCGCGTCCGCAATCGCTCGGCACTGTCGAGCTCGTCGGCGAGCCGCGCGTCCGCGGCTCGTTCCGCTTCCTCGGCTTCGGTACGGAGCTGGATGGCGCGGACGCGCTCGTCTGCCGCGATGCGACGCCGCGCGGCATCCTCGGTCAGGTCGTCGTCGCGCAGCAGGCGACCGACCGCCGCGCGCGCCGTTGCATCGGCACGATCGATGAGGAGCAACGCGGAGTTGCGCGACCCCCGAGCGCGTGGAAGCAGTTGCGCGGCGGCGTCGAA